>JAUWDI010000180.1 GCA_030608865.1 Anaerolineales bacterium
GTGCTGTCGTTGAAGCCCGGGACAACAAGCGTGACAATCTCCACCCAGAGGCCCCGTTCGTGCGCCATCTTGATGCTATCAAGAACATGTTGGAGCACACCGCCCAATTCACGGTACTTCGCATCCTGCATTGTTTTGAGATCAATTTTAAACCCGCTGAGATATGGGCTGAGATAATCCAATACTTCCGGTGTCGCGTTTCCATTTGAGACGTATGCGCACTTCAAGCCTGCGTTCACGGCCTCTTTGAATATTGCGACGGCCCATTCGGAAGTGATCAAAGGCTCATTATAGGAAGAAGCCACAACTTGAGCGCCCATACTAAGTCCGTACTCAATCATCTCGGATGGTTCGATTTGACGCAGGTAGGCTGCAGAGACGTCTGATGCGGGATCGCGCAAAGCTTGTGACGAGACCCAGTTTTGGCAATAGGAGCAGTGGAAATCACAGCCCAGCATCCCGAAGGTTAGCGTATCGGAGCCAGGCAGAAGATGGTAAAAAGGTTTCTTCTCAGTGGGATCACACTGCAAAGCTGCGACGTAACCCCAAGGAACCCGCAGCTCTCCACCCGAGTTGAAACGGACCTTGCATACCCCACGCCGACCATCTCGAATCAGGCAGCGATGCCCACAAGCGAAACAGCGCACGTCCCCATTCGGGAGAGCCGTGTAAAGCTCCCCGGGGATGGTCATCGCATCGAGCACTTCGGCCAGGGTTGTCATGATATTGTTGCGAATTATATCACCCGCCCCCAGAGCGTCAGCAGCGAGGGTAAAATGTAATCATGATCACCATAGCTGTTCAAGCGGGCGGGAAATCCAGTCGTATGGGGGAAGATAAAGCGCTGATCCGTCTGGCGGGAATCCCGCTAATCGAGCGGGTGCTCGCTCGAATCGATGGTTTGGCAGACGAAATCTTGATCACGACCAATCGTCCAGAGACTCTGACTCATCTCAATCTGCGAATGGCGGGCGATGAGGTCCCCGGCGCTGGCGCCTTGCACGGCCTTAAAACCGCGCTAGACGCGGCGCGGGGTGAGATCGTCCTAATTTTATCTTGCGACACTCCATTTGTAAGCCGTGAATTAATCGAACATCTTCTCAGCAGAGCACATGATGCTGATGCGATCGTCCCCAAGCATGGCGACAAATATGAACCCCTCCAAGCAGTCTACAACAGGTCCCGCTGCCTCCCCGCGGTGGAAGCAGCGCTTGGTTCCGGCGAACGACGAATGACTAGCTTCTATCCGCAAGTACACGTCCTCCCCATCGAAGAACCCATACTCTCCGAACTTGATCCCTCCGGATTGAGTTTCTTCAATGTAAACACAGTGGAGGACTTGGAACGAGCGGATCAGCTCCTAATTTGAATCTGCGATGTATAATATAGACCATCGAAGATAAACTAACGACCAAGGAGAAGGATAAACAATGGCAAAATTCGAGATCTATAAAGACAGGAAGGGTGAATTTCGCTGGAAACTGCTTGCAAATAACAATCAGGTTATTGCTACAGGAGAGGGATATTCATCGAAAGCTGGATGCAAGAATGGTATCGAATCTGTAAAGAAGAATGCTCCAAAGGCAAAGATAGACGACCAAACTTAATAAAAATCGAGAGGACGCCCGAAGGCTGTTTTCAGCGGGGTACTCATCACGAGAAACCATCGGGCATTTTGAGCTCTTGGTTCGGCATGGCCTCGTTGAAAAGAGCAGGGCAACATGGGTTTTGTATCGGGGTTCATGCAAAGATAGAGAACCTATCTAGCAAATATCCAGGATGAAAAAGCATCTCTTCAGGTGCTTTTTCGTTGTTATGGGGATCACTTCAGGATTCTAATCTATAACTGTAGGTCATAATCACAATAAAGGCCGGGGAATTGTACAGGATAGTTAATCAATCCCATATTGCTGCACTTGGTAGTTGAATGAGGGGATTAAATCTAAGGTTCCTGGTTAAAAACACAGACAAACATCTAGGTGAGGGGGGCACCCAGATGCCTGCCTGTGCTTGATAATATACCTACAAATAAAGGTTGCGTCAAGGTATTTTTTGTAGAGACTGGACAACAGGCCCCATCTCCCGAAGGAGGTGACGGTTGTCGTGCAGATCGGGAAAGAATCCACTTCGAAGCCCATAAACTGCCAAACTACACTGAAGTCACCACCCGCTGAATTAAGGATATGAACCGGGATTCGTTCAATTCGCTATCTCTATTTAAAGGGCTCGACACGAAGCATCTCGATCTCCTGGAAAAAAGTTTTGAATCGGAGACTTTTGGAGATGGTGAGGTAATCTTCGAGCAGGATGCCCCCGCCGATAGGTTATACTTCTTAGTCTCAGGGAAGGTGGCTATCCGCTTTAACCCACATGATGGGGACGTGATCCCTGTAACTGAGATAGAAGAGGGGGGTGTCTTCGGCTGGTCCGCGGCGCTCGGGCGCACAAGTTACACATCCTGTGCGGTAAGCATTAAGCCGAGCCAGACCCTCAGCATCAAGGGCGAGAAACTCACGAAGTTATGCGAGAAATACCCCGATGCGGGCGTGGTCATCCTTGAGCGTTTAGCGGATGTGATTGCACAGCGATTGCAAAACACGCACGCTCATGTGATTAGACTATTGAGGGATGGCGTCGCCACTTAGGCGGCTTAGAGAGAAATAACTTCAAACGGAGACTGGCATGCCAATTACAGCCAATCACAACCACGACATAGACGCACCTCCTGAAGAGCGCATGCGGGCGTTGCTGGAAGTCATCAGTTCCTACATCGAGCAATATCACGGCGGATGGGTTCAAATGGTCTCCTTCGACGGAGAGGTTCTTAAGGTGAAGATGGGTGGTGCCTGCGAGGGTTGTGATCGCGCAGAAGCAACGCTCCGCGGTTGGGTAGAGGGTTCCGTCCGTCAGTTCTTCCCTGATATTAA
>JAUWDI010000088.1 GCA_030608865.1 Anaerolineales bacterium
TGTAAGTAAAGCCGGGCTGGAGATGCTCACCAAAGTCGCCGCCCGGGCTTACGCGCCGGAAATACGAGTGAACGCGGTCGCCCCTGGACCCGTTCTAAAGCCAGATGGTATGCCCGATGAGCGCTGGCAGGAGATCGGAGACGCGCTGCCATTACAACGCCCAGGAAACGCATCCAACGTCGCCCAGGCGGTGATCTTCCTGCTCGAAAACGACTTCATCACCGGCGAAACGCTTGTTGTAGACGGGGGTAATCGACTCGTCTAGGCTACCCGGGCACTCTTCACCTACTCAAGTTTTGGTTTTTCTCTAAATTCGGGGGGATTCAAGTGGATTTTCTCCCCTGCTCCGCCCGGAGCTGAACCTCCGGGCTCAGTTCTTATCAGGCGTAGGGTTGGTTGCTTAATTCCACAGCTTGAGCGCTTAAGAGATTCGTCACAGGGATTTCTCGCTTCGCTCGAAATGACATTAAATATTACAGAGCCCTTCCCGTCATTGTCATTGCGAGGAACGAAGTGACGAAGCAATCTCCTCCCCAAGACGATGAAGGGTCGTTATCTCAACGGGTATTACCTTCACGCCTCTCAACCTGATTCGAATTTCAGACAGACGAGCGGTACAATGAATATCCGACTTAAGTGCACCTACGTGAGTTAATATATCGAATACGCCGCGTGCGCATTTGAGCCGGGATCGTGTCAATTCAACCGCAACTGCTGAAATCGCAGGAGGGAAGTGCATTGACAAAAAAACAGCCGATACATGACCTATTTATCCGCGAACTCACGGTGGAAGAAACCGATGGTTTGACGAAATTCCACGTGCTGAGTGATGAGGATCACCTTCTGCGGCGCTTTGGTCAGGTGCAGGCAATCCGCAAGTCACCAGGGCGGAGTGAGACTTTAACCCTGCGGGACGTGGCGGACGAGGTGTGGGCACTTATAGAGGGACAAGTAGAGTTCGCCTGGCATGACCTGCGGCAGGATTCGCCATCACAGGGCCGCTGGCACCATCTTCACGCCGAGACACCGACGCTTGTCCTGGCGCCATTCGGCGTGGCTTTCGGCTGCCGCGCACTGCAAGATCCGGCTTTTCTCATTCGCCTGAGCACACACGCCGAGGGGGAACACTCTGGGGATCGAGAGATTCCCTGGGAATTTGAAGCATGAGCCGATCGAAAGAATATCTAAATTTGTTCTTGCGTCTAAGCCGCCCGCACTTTCTCCTGGGTGGATTTCTGCTGTACGGTTTGGGCACCGCAATCGCCACTTACCTGGGAAAGCCCATCGATTGGAGTCTCTACATTCTCGGTCAGTTACTCGTTACATCCATCCAATTGATGGCTCAGTCCATGGTTGCATTCTTCGATGGCACTCCACCTCGAGAAGTTACCTTCAAGTCCCTTTTCAGTGGAGATCGAAAAGCGCTCGATCCAGAGCATTTACCGTATACGGCTGCATTGATCTCCACAATCGTCACGCTGACGATCTCGGCAACGCTCGCTGCTCTCCTCCTGATTGTGAAGAATGTTAGTTTTATTCCCTGGGCATTCATGCTGATGGGCTTCTTCGCCGCCTTCTTCTACAACACTCCACCCGTGAGGTTGGTCACCAGTGGGGTTGGTGAAATTATCGCCACAATCGTTATCGCTATTTTTATACCCATATTCTCGTTTACGCTGCAAACCGGGGAACTTCACCGGCTGCTCCCCATGAGCACGATCCCGTTGGCAGCGTTGCTCTTCGCGGCGTTTATCGCCTCTGAATTCCCTGATTACGCCTCTGATCTGAAGCGGGACCGGAAGACTCTGATGGTTCGACTCGGGTGGGAAAATGCCATGAAGCTCCATGATCTAGCCATCCTTTTCGCGATCTTGAGCTTCTTAGCCGCTTATGTCCTGGGCTTACCAGACCGTGTGGCGCTTGGCGCATTGATCTCTTTTCCCCTGGCAATCGCGCAGGTTTGGCAGTTGAATCGCATCAAAGCAGGGCTCCCTCCCCGCTGGCGCACATTCACGCTTAGCGCGCTCGCCTTATTCGCAATGACCGCCTACCTGGAATTGATGGGGTACATCTTTAGCTGACATGCCTGAATTCTTACATCTCATTTCACCATCTGCTGCACTGAAGAAAATTCTCGATACCTTACCCCAATCGTGGGCTGCAGGCACTGAGATTATTTCAACGAGCGAAGCGGACGGGCGGGTCCTGGCCGAGCGGGTTGCTGCCCCCCACCCCTTGCCGCCGTTTCCCCGATCGACGGTCGATGGCTACGCCGTTCAAGCTAAGGATACTTTCGGCGCGTCAGGTTCCCTGCCGGCCTACCTGCAGTTGATTGGCGAAATTCTGATGGGGAAATCCCCCACGCTTGAAGTGCACCCTGGACAGGCCGCTCAGGTGCACACTGGCGGGGCAATCCCTACTGGCGCAGACGCTGTAGTGATGCTCGAGGATATCCAATTGATCGACGGCAGCGAAATCGAGGTTCACCGTGCATCTGGAGTCGGGCAAAACATCCTCCTCGAAGGCGAGGATGTTCAGCAAGGTGATATTGTCCTCGAGCCTGGAACCCTTCTTCGCCCGCAGGAGATTGGCGGGTTGATGGCGCTCGGGATGACATCGGTCTCGGTTGCCGTCTCTCCCCGGGTGGGGATACTCTCCTCAGGAGATGAAGTCGTCCCTCCCGAAATGGAACCAGGGCCCGCACAGGTTCGCGATATCAACTCACATACCCTTTCAGCAATCATCCATCGGCTCGGTGGCAGACCCATTCTCAGGGGGATCGTACCGGACCAACACGACGCGCTCTTTAAGGTTGTTAAGCAAGCACACCAAGAGGATGACCTGATCGTCATCACCGCCGGGTCATCTGTGAGCGCCCGGGACATCACCGGGGATGTCATCCAGTCGCTCGGAGAACCCGGTGTGCTCGTACATGGGATATCGATCAAACCCGGCAAACCGACGATTCTAGCCATCGCTGACAACATCCCCCTAATCGGTTTACCGGGGAATCCCGTCAGCGCCCTGGTCGTGGGAACATTAATCCTCGCCCCTCTCATCCGCCGCTTCCTAGGCGTTCAACGAGTGCTGCCCGCGCCTCAGGTTGCGGCTAAATTGAGCATTAATGTCGTCTCGCAAGCGGGTCGTGAGGATTACCTCCCCGTTCGGCTTCAAGAGTCGGAAGAGGGAACCATCGCCGAACCAGTTTTTGGTCGATCAAACCTGATCTTCACACTTGTCCGCGCCGATGGATTGATTCATATACCACCCGACGCAACCGGGTTGAGCGCGGTCACCAAGGTGTTGGTCACACTCTTCTGATCGGAACTGTGACGAGTTCATAACCGGAGGGAAGCATCGATGGCTGATAACCGTCAACGATCCGTGTTTTTACAGGATGTCCCACTTCAAGAGGCACGCTCCCGTTTTGAACAGGCCCTGCGGGATGCCGGCCTGTGGGAGCCGCTCGAACCCGAGAGCATCCCTCTGGACCGGGCACTGGGAAGGATCAGCGCTGAGCCAATCTGGGCGCAGATATCCTCGCCGCATTACCACGCCTCCGCCATGGATGGGTACGCTCTGCGAGCTGCGGAGACCGAGGGTGCGAGTGACCGGAATCATGTGGAACTGATTGTAGGTCCACAGGCACAATATGTTGATACAGGTGATCCGCTGCCAGAATGGGCGGATTCTGTAATCCCGATTGAAGACCTGGAAGTTCTAAGCGATACTCCAAAGCCGCAAGAGAAATCGATCCGGCTCATGGCCCCTACCTCACCATGGTCAAATGTACGTCTCTTAGGGGAGGATATGGTCGCCACCGAGCTTGTCATACCATCAGGGCATGAACTTCGGCCCGTCGACCTCGGCGCCATCGCTGCCAGCGGCTACGCTCACGTCCAAGTCTGGCGAAAACCGCGCGTAGCCATCATCCCCACAGGGACTGAGCTGCGAGTGATGGGGAAGCCTGTGAAGGCTGGTGAAATCATAGAATTCAATTCACTCGTCCTCGCCTCGCAAGTCGAGAGCTGGGGGGGACTCCCTGACCGGCTACCCATCGTTCAAGATGAACTCGAAAGGATTATGGATGCTACAGCGAATGCAGCCATAAACCATGACCTGGTCTTGATAATCGCAGGTTCCTCAGCAGGCACCGAGGATTTCACGGCTGATGTCGTCGAGGCGCTCGGCACCCTGCTCGTACATGGGATCGCCGTTCGCCCCGGTCATCCTGTGATCCTGGGAATGATCGAGGAAGCATCGAAAGGCGGCACCCCTCGTGTTGAAAAATCTATTCCTATTATCGGTGTTCCAGGCTATCCCGTATCGGCTGCTTTAACCGGGGAGATTTTCGTTAAACCACTCCTTGGCCATTGGCTCAGCAAACAGGAGATCCAACCTGAAATACTAACTGCAAATCTCGCCCGGAAAGTCCACTCACGAGCCGGCGACCTGGAATACCTGCGTGTCACCGTTGGTCAGGTTGGTGAGCAGTGGATCGCATCACCTTTGTCCCGTGGGGCAGGCGTGATCACATCCCTGGTGCGCGCGGATGGGATTGTCGAGATCCCGGCGGGCGTTCAGGGGATCCAGGCCGGTGAAACCGTCCCGGTCCGTCTCTATCGATCGAGGCAAGAACTCGAACGTACAATTCTCGCTCTAGGTTCCCACGATCTCACGCTGGATCTTCTGGCTCAGTTTCTCTCCCTGCGCGGCTCACGCCTTAGTTCCGGAAACCTGGGCAGTCTGGGGGGTCTGATCGCCCTGCAGCGAGGCGAAGCGCATTTGGCGGGCAGCCATCTGCTTGATCCCGAGACAGGTGAATTCAACTTGCCCTACATTGCGCGGTATTTACCTGACGTACCCGTCGTGGTCGTCCGCCTGGTCGGACGTGAACAGGGTCTCATCCTGGCCCCGGGCAATCCAAAAACCATCACTGGTTTGGATGATATCGCGCGCTCAGACATTGCTTACGTCAACCGCCAACGCGGAGCCGGCACTCGTATTCTTCTTGATTACCAACTGGACCAACTCGGGATTGAAACCTCTTCTATTCGCGGATACCAACACGAGGAACATACCCATCTGGCGGTTGCCGCAGCGGTTGCTTCCGGTCGTGCGGACTGCGGCTTGGCGATCCACGCTGCCGCCGCCGCGCTCAATCTCGATTTCCTACCGCTCTTCCAGGAACGTTACGATCTCATCATTCCAAAGGAGCATCACGAGAGCGCCAGGCTTATGCCCCTGCTCCAATTACTCGGCGATTCCGAATTCCAAGATACTGTAGCCTCGCTCCCGGGGTACTCAACCGATTCTATGGGGGAAATCATCGCCGTTATTGATT
>JAUWDI010000036.1 GCA_030608865.1 Anaerolineales bacterium
AACCGGTATATTATTACCTGCTGAAGAAATTCCGCACCTGATTTCTAGAGATCGCCACGTTTAGATCTGCGGTTCACCCGGCGCTTCGAACAGGGAACATCACGATGGTAAGCCTAAGGCAACTATGAGAAAACTGGCCGACATCAAAGGGCTGATTATCGACATGGATGGCGTGCTTTGGCGCGGGCGGACTTTTCTGGAGGGCGTGCCCGAATTCTTTTCATTCCTGCGAAGCAACTCCATGCCGTTTTTGCTGGTCACAAACAACTCCACCGCCACACCAATGAGTGTGGTTGATCGCATGGACGGTGCTGGTGTGCAGATCGATCCAGCTGAGGTGCTGACCTCCTCACTGGCAACCACGGCTCACCTGCTGCAAAAATTCCCCTCAGGAACCACGATCTACGCTATCGGAGAAGACGCGCTGAAGGGCGCGCTATCCGCTGCAGGATTTCGCCTTCATGACTCAGCCGACGGTGTGCAAGCCGTCGTAATGGGCTTCGATCGCGAGATCAGCTGGACGAAGATGACTGAAGCTTCCATCGCCATTCAATCGGGGGCACTTTTCGTCGCCACCAACCCGGACCTGAGTTTTCCGATTGAGCGCGGACAGGCTCCTGGCGCAGGCGCTTTTATTAAAGCCGTTCAACTTACAACAGGCGTAGAACCGCTTATTATCGGCAAGCCGGAACCCCGCCTTTTTAACCTCGCTAGAGAACGACTAGGTCTATCAACCGAGCAGATCCTTGCCCTGGGTGACCGGCTTGAGACCGACATTTTAGGTGCCCAACGTGCTGGAATAGCAGCCTGTTTGCTTCTCACCGGGGTGACAACGAGTGATCAGGCGGAAGCATCGACGATCAAACCCAATTGGATCTTTGATGACCTGCCATCCCTCACGCTCGAGCTCGCAAGGATATACGAGTGAAACCCAAGCCATTTTTCTTCGACCTGACCCTGCCCCAGGTAGAGGCTCACCTGCAGACACTCGGCGCTGAACGCTACCGTGCCCGACAGCTCTGGGAGGGTATATATAAGAACTTAGCGCCCTCCCCCCAGAAAATCTCCAACCTCCCCGAAAATCTACGCGAACAACTAGAAACAACGCTCGCCTTCTCTGCCTTATCCGTTCAATCAACAGTCAGCTCCCGGGACGGCGAAACTGAAAAGTACCTCCTGGAAACTCAGGATGAAAAGGCGATAGAAGTTGTTCTGATGCGTTACCACCGCCGCCATACTGCCTGTATTTCTACTCAAATCGGCTGTGGCATGGGTTGTGTGTTTTGCGCCACAGGTCAGATGGGCTTTAAACGCAACCTGAGCTCAGGCGAGATCATTGAGCAGGTAATCAGGGTAGCCAGGCAGCTTGATGCCCAAGGGGACCGCCTTTCGAACATCGTATTTATGGGAATGGGTGAACCCTTTCAGAATTACGATGCCTCGATGGATGTGATCGACCGCTTGAACGATCCCGAAGGTTTCAATTTCGGAAAACGTCGATTTACAATTTCCACAGTTGGCTTGGTCCCGATGATCGAACGATTTACCCAAGAACATCGTCAGGCGAACCTCGCAATCTCGCTGCATGCGGCTACAAATCCTTTACGTGAACGGTTGCTGCCGATTAATCGCCGCTATCCGCTGGATGTGTTGATGCCCGCATGCCGCTCCTATACAGTACAGAGTGGACGGAGGATCACCTTCGAATGGGCGCTCATTCAAGGGGTAAATGACGGAGATGAACAAGCTGCGGCGCTGGCGGATTGGGTACACAGAATGAACTGCCACATAAACATCATCCCTCTCAATCCAACCGATGGTTACGAAGGCAAAGCTGCTAACCTCGATCAAGTCACACGTTTTCAAAATACCTTAGAACAGGCGGGAATCTCTACAACGGTCCGCGTCCGCCGCGGGATCGATATCCAGGCGGGGTGCGGTCAGTTGGCCGCTGAAAAGCAGAGAAACGACCCTCTTTGAGGCATCCACCGACGCCAAAAAAGCTTTTGTCTTGTCATTTCCTGACCCGAAAGGTATGATTACATGATGGTCAAGAATTACGTCATCATGCCGTCGATCCTATCGGCGGATTTTTTAAACTTGGGTGATGCAATCGCGGAGTGCGTTGATGCTGGTGCAGAGTGGTTTCATCTAGATATCATGGATGGGCACTTCGTTCCCAATATTGCGTTGGGTCCAGGCTTCGTCGAGGCTTGCAGACGGGCAACAGATCTACCTCTCGATGTTCATCTGATGATTGAGAATCCAGAGCGCTATTTAGAGGCCTTTTCCACAGCCGGGGCGAGTGCAATCAGCGTTCATTATGAGGTCTGCCCTCAGCCACGAAATACGCTCAGCATGATCCGGGATATGGGACTAAATGCCGGCATAGCGATTAACCCTGGAACAGCGGTTAGTGAGATCAAGGATATTCTCGATCTGGTTGACCTTGTTTTGGTGATGACCGTTCAGCCTGGTTTTGCCGGCCAAAGCTTCATCGAGTCTTCTGTAGAAAAAGTCCGCCGTACACGCAGTTTAATCGACGCAGCGGGCTTGAACACTCACATACAAGTGGATGGTGGAATTAATTCCAAGACCGCGCCTGCATGCGCCGACACAGGGGCAGATTATTTCGTCGCCGCAAGTGCCATCTTCCAGCACGCTAAGGGGATCACGGCTGGCTTTCGTGAGTTACAATCATCACTTGGGATAGAATCAAGGTGAACGCAACAGGTCGCCTTGAAGGCGACCTTGGGTTACGATTGGGAGTAGTAGGAGGAAGGTAAAAGATTAGACGCGGGCCATCCGTTTGATGCACTTCGTACACAGCGTCTTCTGAACCATGCGCCCGCCTTCCATGACCTGCACTTTCTGAAGGTTGGGACGAAACTTGCGTTTAGTCGCCTTCATGGAGAAGCTACGGCTCTGGCCGAACATGGTTTTTTTGCCGCAATTCTCGCACTTAGCCATCTAGGATGCTTCCTTTCTAACGAAATCGTTTATTTATTGATCGGCGCAAATGTTACCACAGCTTAGACCGTCCATCAATGCCTAGCTCTATGATGAGAGAGGAATCGAATGACCGACGAAAGTACTATTCTAGGGCGAATCATCGTCTCACCGAAGGCGATCGCCACAATAGCATCGCAAACCGCTCTGCAGTCTTACGGTGTCGTTGGTATGGCCTCGAAGAACATCGTCGACGGCATCACCCAGGCTCTCGTACGCGACCCTCGGCACGGTGTACAGGTCAGCACTTCAGACGATCAAATCACCATTGATCTGTATATCATCGTTGAATATCAAACCCGAATTTCTTCTGTCGCTGCGAGTGTCGCCAACTCCGTACACTACCAGGTAGAAAGATCACTTGGTATGCCTGTTAAAGCTGTGAACGTTCATGTTCAAGGCTTACGGGTCAGCAGCAGAGACTAATCGCCGCCCGGAGGCTCGATGAGCAAGCCACACAAAGATATAGATCCAGAGCTTCGAGCGCGCCTTCTTGAGGGAGCTCGAGAGATCGATGGAGCCATCCTGAGCCAGATGCTTTTCGCTAGTCTGGACTGGCTCCGAACCAACCAGCAGCTCGTCAACTCATTGAATGTCTTCCCCGTCCCGGACGGTGATACTGGAACCAATATGGTTCTGACGATGCAATCGGCAGTAGACGAGATCGACAATATTAGCGAACGCTCCGTAGGAGATGTGGCATCTGCAATAGCACAAGGCGCACTCATGGGCGCACGCGGCAATTCTGGTGTCATTCTTTCACAGATCTGGCGTGGGTTCGCCCGCGTTCTGGAAAACGAAGAAATGATGACCGCCGAATCCTTCGCTTCCTCCCTTAAAGAGGCGAGTGAGACGGCGTATAAAGGCGTCGTACGCCCCGTGGAGGGGACAATCCTCACAGTCTCAAAAGATATTGCTACTGAGGCACAGAAAGCATTGGATGGTGGAATAACTTCCACCCTCGAGCTTCTCGAGCGGGTTGTGGAAGCCGCCGACGATTCCGTCGAACGGACACCCGATCTCCTGCCAGTGCTAAAGGATGCTGGTGTCGTCGATAGCGGCGGCAAAGGCTTGTTCTTTATCCTGGAAGGCATGCTTCGCGCCGCTTACCGACTGCCGCTTGATCAACCACTTCTGAGCGTCCAACCTTTGAGTTTGCTTGACCTGGACAAAGCAGCAGAGTCCATCGAGCCTGGTCAGGATTGGGAAGTCATCATTGACTTCTCTCCCGGGGAGTCGTTAGATCTCAAATCCTTCTACACAAAACTGGAGGAGATTGGCACATCCATTCAGGTCGGCGAGGGCGATGGGATGTACCGCATGCATATCCACGTGGAGGATGAAAAAGAATACGAGCCCATAGACTACGTCAAAGGCTTAGGGACAATCACGAATATTGCCATCGAGAACCTAATGGTTCAAACCGCAAAACCAGAACATGACCATTCTCTGTCTGAGATCCGTCTTCAGAGCATTGAGCCCGGAGAGATTGCCGTAGTTGCAGTCGCTCCAGGTGTGGGTCTCGCGCGAGTCTTCGCCAGCCTGGGGGTCACAGCTCTCATTGAGGGTGGCCAGACGATGAATCCAAGCACACAGGAGATCATGAACGCGTTTGAAAATCTGCCAACTGATCAGGTCGTAATCCTGCCCAACAATAAAAATATCATCCTGGCCGCTCAACAGGCGACCGAACTGACGGTTAAGAAAGTCGCAGTAATTCCCACCGTTTCCGTTCCCCAGGGTATTGCTGCCATGTTCGCATGGAACTCTGATGGCAATTTCGACACCACGGCCACAGCGATGACGGCGGCGCTCGAATCAATCCAATCTGCTGCAATCACAACTGCCACTCGTTCAGTTGAGATTGATGATGTGAAGGTAGAAACGGGACAGGTGATCGGTCTACTCAACGGGAAACTTTCGTGTTCTGGCAAATCAATAGAGGAAGTCCTGACCGATATTCTCAAAGAAGCTTCAACAGAGGAATATGAATTAATCACCATGTACTATGGTGAAGACTTGAATGCGAAGCAGGCTAACCAGCTCGCAGATATCGTTCGCGAAATCTACCCGAAGCAGGAGATCGAAGTCCACGATGGCACTCAACCACACTATCAACTCATCCTTTCCATCGAGTAAGTATCATCTATGATCAAAATCGTCACCGACGCAGCAGTTAGATTCACAACCCCAAACTTCGCCCAAAAACACGGGGTAACAATCGCTCCAATCTCTGCCCGCTGTGGGAATAACAGCATTCCCGATGGCCCTGATGCTGACCTGCATAATCTCCGTCCTTCGCTTAAAGAATGTGATCAGGAGATACACATTGAAAGCCCTTCAGTCGATCAAATCGCAGATATTTATGCACAACTGAGCACCCAGACGAATTATATTTTATCCATACATTCATCCTCAGGATTAACCGACTCATTTATAAACGCGCAAAAAGCCAGTCAACAGTTCCTGGGGAGGATGGACATCCACGTGGTCGACTCCCAGACCACATCTATCGGACTGGGTTTGATAGTACAAACCTGCGTACAAGGAATGCAGCGGGGCGAATCGCTGGATAAATTGGTGAAAACCGTTCGCGGAATGATCACCCGTCTCTACACGGTCATGTTTCTTGATGATCTTTCCTATCTGGCACGAAACCAAATCGTAAGTCAGTCTCAGGCAATTCTGGGAAATATGCTGGGGGTTATTCCCTTCCTGACTATCGAAAATGGTGAACTTCAACCCATGGAAAAGGTCAGATCTAGACCACGGGCGCTGGAAAAGTTGATCGAATTCGTTTGTGAATTTTCAGGAGTAGACCACCTGGGTATCCTTCATGGATATGGAAAGCCAACACAAGACGCACTCTATATCGCTGACCGACTGCGCTCTTTATACCCGAGCTCGCCGATTTCACAGGTATGCTATGGTCCTACGCTCGCACCTTTCATCGGCTTCAACGGTCTCGGGGCAATCGTGCTGGAATCTAAAGAAGAATCCATATGACCATCAAAACCAGTCCCTTTGCTATCGTAACGGACAGCACAGCTGACATCCCGATTGACACCACCGAATCCCTGAATATCTCCGTGATTCCAGCGGTGCTGACCTTGGACGGCGAAACGTATTTGGATGGTCTTGACATATCAAGAGCTGAGTTCTACCAGCGAATGCCAGACCTGCGGACACCTCCCACAACGGCAGTGCCATCCGTACTCGTCTTCGAAGAGACCTACCAACATCTGCTTGAAAGCGGTGTCGAGCGTATCCTCTCTATCCACTTATCTTCCAATCTCAGCGGTATAGTCGATACCGCTAAGCAAGCAGCATACAACTTTGACGACCGCGTGAAAGTATTTGACAGCGGCCAGCTCTCCATGGGTGTTGGCTTCCAAGCCATCGAGGCTGCCCAAGCGGTCATAACAGGATTGGATTTCGACCAAGTTGTGAGTACGGCGAAGCGAGTTCGAGAGAGGGTGTATGTTATTGCGCTAATCGATCGACTCGAATATATGCGCCGAAGTGGACGAGTTACCTGGCTTCGTGCCAATATCGGTGATTTTCTTCAAATCAAGCAATTAGTGGAAGTAAAAGATGGTCTCGTTAATGCGCTTGCACGAACTCGTACCTACACGAAAGCTTTCGAGCAATTAATCACCATCGCCTCTACCTGGATAAATATTGAACATCTCGCCGTGCTCCATTCTGGAGCGCCAGAAAGAGCTGAGGAGCTCACCGAGCGGGTGGCCGGTATGTGCCCAAACCCTTTGATGATCGTCGATATAACCACGACCATCGGTGTCCACGTTGGACCAGGCTGCGTTGGGCTCGCCGTTTTAACACATGATTAACTCTGGCACTTTCACGCCTTCCCGCGTATATTTACTATTATGAACCCATCCCTAGACAAACTCTCAAAGTTTCTTCGACTTGAAGCCGAGCGCGGCTATGATAATCGGGCGGTAGTAGGCGGTCTTCAGCAGATGCTAGAACCCTGGGCGGAAGAAGCGAAAGCCTCAAACTTGGCGGATTCGTCCATCGAACTGGTCGTTTCCCGGCTACGTGACTACGGCCGGCTCTCCCCAACCTCCCGCTATGAATCGCTCCAGGGTCTATGGAACCGGCTTCGCAAGGCTCATCCCGAGCTTGCTGACAACCTTCTGATTAAGCCACCCACCGGGGACGCTCCCCCTTCGAAGGCTGCTGAGGTCATTAAAGCAGACATCTTGGACGCCCCGCCGCCCATTAAGGCAGCGGTTATTAAATCAGAAACCGGGGACACCCCCCCTTCTAAAGAGACAGCGGTCATTGAAGCCGACACCCAGGAAACCATTGAAACCCAGGATGACCTCCCCTCAACTCCATTACAGGAAAGCGCTGAGGAGAAGACACCTGCAGCCGCAGCGGACGCGGAAAAGAAAGAATCCACCCCACCTTCACCTCCTGTCGCCCTCACCGCGCCCTTAACCACCGTTCAAGGGATCGGACCTAAGTCAGCGAAGACGCTTTCAAAGCTGGGTCTCGAAAATCTTGGCGACCTGCTCTGGCATCTTCCCCGGCGTTACGATGATTACTCCCAACTCGAAACGATCAACCGCCTCTGGTATGGCCAGGATGTTACGGTCATCGGAACGATCGAGAAAATCGAGATGCGTGCAGTTCGTGGCGGTCGCATGAAGCTCACCGAAGCCGTAGTGAGCGACGGAACCGGATCCCTGCGGGTCACCTGGTTTAATCAGCCATGGATTGCGAATAAATTAAAACCCGGGCGTGGTATTGTTTTATCCGGGAAAATCGATCAGTACCTCGGTCGACTCACAATGAACAGTCCAGAGTGGGAGCCGCTCGAACGGCATCAACTTCATACGAATCGAATCGTGCCGGTTTACCCTCTGACAGCTGGCGTATCTGGAAAGTGGCTGCGGCGTGTGATTCACTCGGTCGTTCAGCGCTTGGCACCTCGTGTCCC
>JAUWDI010000105.1 GCA_030608865.1 Anaerolineales bacterium
TTTTTCTCGGTCGAGAGATCTCAGAACAGCGAGACTACTCAGAGAATGTAGCTGAGAAGATAGATGACGAGGTTCGTGGCTTGGTCCGAGATGCTTACGCTCGCGCTAAAGAGATCCTGACCGAATATCGAACTTCACTTGACACCATCGCCCAATATCTTGTCGAAGAGGAAACCATAGATCGAGAAACTTTCGAGAAGATTTTCGGCAAGTCTGTCAAGGAGAAAAACAGCGGAACGCCTCTTCTTGCGGGTGCGTAAAATTTCTAATCGATGCCAGACATAACCAACGCCCGGGCGAATAATGCCCGGGCGTTTCGCTTTTTGCACTCCAAATAAAAGTGGTGGTTTACTCTGCCGCCTCCTGCTTCTCGCGATCCTGACGCACGAGCTCCCGTCTCAGAACCTTTCCGACGGTTGTTTTAGGCAGTTCGTCCCGGAATTCTACATGCGTGGGGACTTTAAAAGCAGCCATGTGTTCTTTGCACCACGCTTTTACTTCGTCGGCAGTCAACGTTTCACCCGGTTTGAGAACTACCCACGCTTTCACGGTCTCTCCACGATAAGCATCGGGAATTCCTGCAACACCAACTTCAAGGACCTTGGGGTTCTCGGCGATGACCTCCTCCACCTCCCTGGGCCAGACCTGATAACCGCTGGGCTTGATGAGCTCCTTCTTACGATCCACAATAAAGAAATAGCCATCCTCGTCCATATAGGCGATGTCGCCGGTGTAGAGCCAGCCGTCTCGTATCGCGTTTGTCGTCTCTGTGGGCATATTTAAATAGCCCTTCATTACCTGGGGACCCTTCATCACAAGTTCCCCAATCTCCCCAGTTTCAAGGACCGTAATTTCATCATCCAGAGAGATGATGCGGGCGTCCACATCCGGGAAGGGGATGCCAATGGATCCCTCTTTGCTCATACCGAACACCGGGTTGCAGTGAGTCGCTGTTGGGGCTTCGGAAAGACCGTAGCCTTCCACGAGCTTCCCCCCCGTCAGCTCTTCAAAAGAGGCCTGCGTTTCCCTCATCAGCGGGGCAGAACCAGAGATGCATGCCTTGATTGAGCTCACGTCCACCTTGCCCGCCTTCACGTCGGGGTGATTGTTGATGGCGTTGTACATAGCTGGAACACCGGGGTAAATCGTCGGGCGGTACTTGGAAATCGAGCCGAGGACATCTCCCATATCCCGTGGGTTTGGAACCATCACCAGGCTGGCGGCGGCAGCGATACCGAAGCTCATCCCAGCGACCATGCCATAGACGTGGAACATCGGGATCGCCATCAAGACAGTCTCGCCGCCCTCCTTGACGGAGGGCAACCATGATTTAATCTGCAGCGTGTTGGCGACGAGGTTTCCATGCGTGGCGATTGCTGCCTTTGAAAGGCCGGTCGTACCACCGCTGTACTGGTACAAAGCGTCATCATTGGATTTCATTTCTATCTGCGGTCGATCATCAGCTGAGTATTCCTTAAGCAGATCCTGCAGCCAATAATCTCCCTCTCCCAGCTCGACTCGATGACCGCCTTTTTTCTCTTTGGTCAGTGTGAAAAGGAACCGAAGCATTCCGGGTAGATATTCTTTTATGTTCGTGACGATCAACTTCTTAATGGGAGTCTTCGGTTGAACTTCTTTGATCATGGAGTAGAAATTGCTCATGACGAGCATAATCTCCGTGCCCGAATCCTTCATTTGATGTTCAATCTCGCGCGCTGTGTAGAGCGGGTTCGTGGCGACAACAATCCCACCCGCTTTGAGTATCGCGTAAAATGCCATAACGAACTGCGGTGAGTTGGGCATGAAGATGCCAACTGGTGTCCCTTTCTTTACCCCCATCGCAGCAAGCGCGCCCGCTAGACGGTTAATTATTTCGTCCATCTCCGCATAAGTAATCTCTGAACCCTTAAATATCGCACAAGCCTGATCAGGATATTTTGCTGCAGCATTCTCTATGAAATGATAGAGCGGCACTTCTGGGTATTCGATCGACTTCGGGACTTCTGATTCATAGTGTTTAAACCAGGGTCGCTCCTTCATGTCTGCTTTCTCCTTTAAGATTGGTTGGGCGAGGAAATCTACCTTCTTTTATACAATGGAATATGCTCTATGCAAAGCGAGAGTGATATAATTCACCATCGTCGTCACCTCTGAACGGCGAAGAAAATGTACATAACCCACCGCATAATGATGGCTATGCGCAGTAATATGCAGCGCACATCATTCCAAGTTCCAGATTCCTTTCAGGAGGCATTGCGTCAATGAAAGCGCAGAACATTCCCGGCACGAAGGCGAAGAAACTCTTAGAACGAGACCTAAAAGTAATATCTCCATCCTACCCAAGGGCCTACCCATTTGTAATGGACCATGGAAAGGGGTCCGAAATCTGGGATGTTGATGGCAACCGCTTCATCGACTTCGCCTCTGGAATCGCTGTATGCTCAACCGGTCATAGTCATCCAAAAGTTGTTGAAGCAATTAAAAACCAGGTAGATGATTTCATCCATATCTCCTCGGATTTCTATCACCCGGTGTGGGTAGAGTTCTCTGAAAAAATAGCATCTACCGCTCCTTTTAAGGAACCCGCCAAAGTTTTTCTGGGAAATTCCGGCACGGAAGCTGTCGAGGCGGCAATTAAACTTGCCAGATCTCATACAGGCCGACATCACTTCATAGGTTTTTTCGGCGCGTTTCACGGGCGGACAATGGGCTCCCTAGCCTTCACGTCAAGCAAGACAAAATACCGGGAAAGCTTTAGCCCGATGATGAGCGGCGTAACCCACGTACCTTATCCGGACGCCTATCGACCGCTCCTCGTTCAATCCAAAGACGAAGACTATGGCGAAGCTGTCGTGCGCTACATAGAGGAGGTCGTGTTCGCCCGAACAGTTCCACCCCAAGAGACGGCTGCAATTATGATCGAGCCCATCCTTGGTGAAGGCGGGTACGTTGTTCCTCCCGCGGGCTTCTTCCCTGCCCTGAGGAAATTGTGCGACAAGTATGGCATACTCCTCATCGCCGATGAAGTCCAATCGGGTATCGGCCGAACCGGGAAGTGGTGGGCGATCGAACATTGGGGCGTAGAGCCCGACATCGTTTGCTTCGCGAAAGGAATTGCATCCGGTATGCCTCTCGGTGGCATCCTCGCCCGGGCCAGCGTAATGGATTGGCCGATGGGCGCGCACGGGAATACCTACGGCGGCAATCCTGTCTCCTGTAGTGCTGGTTTGGCGACGCTAGAGTTGATTGAAGGCGGCTTCATGGAGAACGCGGCAGAGGTGGGAGAATACACCTTGGATGCGCTTGCTGAAATCATGACTCGCCACACCTCCATCGGTCAGGTGCGCGGTAAAGGATTGATGCTCGGAATCGAATTTGTTAAGGACCGTGAGAGCAAGATACCCGCGCCTGAACTTCGAGATCGTATTGTTGATAAGGCCTTCTATAACGGGTTGGTCACCCTGGGCAGTGGCAAGAACTCGGTCCGTATCGCCCCTCCTTTGAACATCTCACAGGATCTTATCAACGAAGGACTGCAGATGCTCGAAGACGCAATCACTTCCGCTGAAGCTGAAGCGTAAGAGCGGCGAATGCTTCCTGATTTCCGGGTCCGACAGCGCGATTATTTACTCAGAATCAACCGAGCGATCACTGAAGAGCTCGATCTGGATCGCGTCCTCGCTGAAATCGTCCGTTTCTCAGCCGAGATACTAGGTGGAAGTGCAGGTCTCATCGCCTTGCGAGATACGGAAGGCGCATGGCGGATCGCCTCAACCTTCGGAATCAACCCGGATTTCGTGCGCTATCTCGAGCCGCTGCTTACGGATATCCCCGACCATGGCGATCCCACTCGCTTTGAACTTCCTGAGGTCAACCGACGCCTGCAACGGATAACACAGGCAGGCTCTATGGGTCTGCTCACCGGCGTAGGATTGCCTATGAATGTCAAGGGGGAGACCGTCGGGGTTATCTTCGTCTTCAGGTCTTACCGCGGCCAGTTCTCTGCCGATGATCGTAAACTCCTGAGCGCCTTCGCCTCGCAAGCGGCTATAGCTGTTCACAATGCGACGCTCTTCACAGAAATTGCTCAGCAGCACCATCATCTGGATGCCATATTGGAGTCTGCCGCTGATGGTATTTTCATCCTCGACCCATCCTACCGTTTCACTCGCTTCAATCGGGCATGTTCGAGTTTAATGTGCTATAAGGCCGACAGCGTGATCGGTAAACAGCATAATGAGATCATCCGTTGGCTCAGCCAAGGATCAGGAACATCCCTTGAAGACGCCGAAGCTGGCGGGTGGCCCTTAAGCGCGCAGGCTACACTGTACGTAGAGGGCGATCTGATCACGAAGGATGGCGGCGCGGTAAGCGTGGGCATTACCTACGCACCCACTTTTGATGAGGGCGGGGAACTTTTGAGTATCGTTGCAACCGTGCGCGATATTACAAAATTTCGCGAGGCAGAAGAATTAAAGAGCACGTTTATCTCCATCATCAGCCATGAGTTACGCACTCCGGTGGCGCTGATCAAGGGATATGTCGGCACACTCCGCAGGGAGGATGCACGCTGGGATTCCGAAGTT
>JAUWDI010000195.1 GCA_030608865.1 Anaerolineales bacterium
CAAAGAAACGATCGGAGATGACGGTCAGGCCGTTTTCCAGATTTGGGCGAATAACCTCGGCAATGTGCTGCGCGCGTGAAGCGGAGAAGAGCAGGAACTCTGTGCGCGCATCCATGTCGGTATTCTCAAGCTCCATAATCACATTACGGATCTGATCTCCTATTGGTGAACCGCCCGGCTCACGGGTGAGCAGAACCTCGATGTTCTCGGCGCGCAGGTACTCTGCAAGGCGTTGTGCCTGCGATGATTTTCCCCCTCCGTCCGGCCCCTCCAAAGTGATAAATAGATTCAATTGCGAAAAATCCTCACGCGTCTATGTGGTTCCTTCCCATAGGAATGCGAAACCAGGTTTGCCTGGCGAGCCATCTGATGCTGAAGCCGGCGAATGTAGGACGATGTGGGCGAGAGATCGATTGAGCGAGTGCCATCGAGCACCCTCTGTATAGCGCTGTTCGCCTCCTCTAGAGCCTTGTCCATGGATGGGTCGTCGAGGCTCGATGAGCGTAAATTGTAAAGGTCAATCAGAAAGCCCTCCATCTGATTGACGGTGTTGGAGCGCAGAACATAAATCGGCATCCGCCGGGTTTCAGCGTCTTTAATCACTCGAGGGCGCTTACGGAAATTGGATCTCAGGGTAACAAGCACCTCTGCATCACCCAGAGAATCTGCAAGAACCGAGGGGACCCCCAGACGCTTGGATGCCTGGCGCAAGCGATTGCGGGCAACGCCGAAGGGAAAGATGCGGATTGGAGCCAGGGGTTTTCCGGGCATGTGCGGCGCTGTCGGTGAATAAGGTGGTCCGTCTGCGTTGTTCTGTGGAGCGGTGGGAAGTGCGGTCTGCCGCCGATATCCAGATTGCGGTGCGCGGCTGGCAGATGTTGATGCCTTGGGTATTTCAATTTTTATCTCACCGTCTTTATCGCGGTAACGAACTTCTGGGTGCAGAGGTCGACCTCGCAGCATGGCATCGACGGCAGCAGAGACATCGTGGTGAACAGCCAAGCGTTCGCGATCCAGAATCTCTACCAACACGTTAAAGGTTGGAGCTGCCCGGCGTTCAAGAACCGTCTTTTGTGTGCCACGACGGCGGGCTTCTTCGTCTGATAGAGTCACGGACTCTATGCCGCCGATTAGATCCGAGAGGGTTGGGTTCAACAATAAGTTCTCGAGCGTGTTTCCGTGGGCGGTACCGATCAATTGGACGCCGCGCTCAGCGATCGTGCGCGCAGCGATTGCCTCAAGCTCGCGCCCGATCTCGTCGATCACAATCACCTCGGGGTTGTGGTTCTCCACAGCCTCGATCATAACCTCGTGTTGAAGCGTAGGTTCTCGCACCTGCATTCGACGGGCGCGACCTATCGCCGGGTGTGGTACGTCGCCGTCCCCCGCGATTTCGTTGGAAGTATCTACGATGACTACTCGTTTCTCCTCCGCAAGGATGCGCGCGGCCTCGCGCAGCATCGTCGTTTTACCAACAGCAGGGCGACCGAGGAGAAGGACACTGGTTCCGCTCGTGATGAAGTCCTGGACAATGTCGATTGTTCCGTAAACAGCTCGGCCTACCCGGCAGGTGAGGCCGATGATTTCACGGTGCCGGTTGCGGATGGCTGAGATACGGTGCAAAGTGCGCTCGATGCCGGCGCGATTATCGGCATCGTAGTCACCGATGCGGGATACGACATAATCGATCTCTTTTGCAGTTACCTCTCGTTCGCTGAGCTCAATCTCCCTGTCCGTGAACCGTGCGCTGGGAGTGCGGCCTAAATCGAGGATGATCTCCAGTAGGTCATCAGGGCGGTTGATCTTCTCAAGCGCAGCGGTGATTTCGGGCGGTAGGACCCGGAGGAGATCGGTTAGGTTATCGGTGATACGTTTCTGGGTCATGGGCTCTGTGTGTGTTGCGATGTGGATTTGTGATGAACTATGTTGGCAAAAGGTGCCGATGGCTCGGGCTGTGATCCATCGAGCGCCGGAATCTTACCCAGGACTGGCCGGCGGATTGGCGTGGCGAGGCGCTTCACCATTACCGCCTGGTTGCTGCACGGCTCGAAACCGAGTTGGTTGAGTGATTGGCTGAGTCCTCCCTGGTACGAACGAACGCAGATAAAAAGCGGGCAGCTTTTGCTGGGCGAGAAGCCGAGAAGGAAACCCGATAAAAGATTATCGTCTAATTCGGCCGCGGGGTGGAAATAGGGCTGCACCCATGTGCCTTGTGGCCCACGCTCAATGTCCAAGAAACCGAGCAACTCCCCTTGTGACCAGTATACAAGGCCTCGTTCATAACGGGAGGGAGGAGGCTCCACTTGCTGGACCAGGGCTGGAACGAGATTTGTGTATAGACTTTGAATCGCTATGTAGTCGCGGTCGGTGGCAGAACGCCAGATTTCCGCATCTGGAACTGTTTTGCCTTCGACAATGTTATCAAGACGAAATATCCGTTGGCGGGAATAGATAGCGAAACCTGCTGCGTGCAAACTATCAAAGGCGGGGTCGCGCTCATCGATCTCGGCGATTAATACGGGTGCGCCCCGCTCTCCGGCCATATGAGCCATTGCTTCTAGCAGACTGGTGCCCTCTGGTCTGGAGAGAATCTCGCGCGGGCTGATATAAACCAACCGTGCAGAAAGTTGATT
>JAUWDI010000201.1 GCA_030608865.1 Anaerolineales bacterium
ACAGGATTCGGAGCCATATTCAAACCCGTGAGAACGATGACAGCAACGATCGCAGCAGAAATGGGGGAAGTCGCTAGCGGGAGTACCCATTACCACGTTCTCTTCTTAATCGGCATTCTCCTTTTCCTTATTTCACTAACCGTCAACCTCATCGCGGCAAGTGTCGTATTCCGCCAGCGAAAGCGAACGGAAAGAATCCTGTCTTGAGTTTCCATCAAGCTTCATGAAGAAACAAATATAAAACGAGCGGCAGGGAGAGCATGGCAGCAGGAAATAACTTCAGCACGGCTGTGGAGAGACGAGTGGTTTCATCCTTTACTCGGCGCAGAAAGTGGATTCAAAGGATCGGGTTCACTGGTTTAACGCTGGCGGTACTCGTAACCGTCACGCCAATTCTACTGATCGTCATCCACATCTTCTCCAATGGATTGCCTGCTATCTCTTGGGAATTTCTTTCTGAATTCCCGCGCGATGGTATGCGCGCCGGCGGGATATTACCTGCGATTGTAGGGACTTTCTGGTTAACTCTTGGGACTGCTGCATTCAGCGTGCCGTTGGGGATCGGCGCAGCCATCTACCTATCCGAGTACGCAACTGAGAACCGTTGGACGAGAGCCATCCGCATCGCCATAATCAACCTCGCTGGCATCCCCTCTATTGTCTATGGACTCTTCGGCCTAGGTCTATTCGTCATCTTCCTGCGTATGGGAACAAGCATCCTCGCTGGTTCCCTGACTCTCGCCATCATGACTCTGCCAGTTATCATCAGCACGACCGAAGAGGCGCTCCGCGCCGTGCCCAATAGTTTTCGGGTTGTAAGCATCTCGCTTGGCGGAACGCGCTGGCAGACTATCCGCCGTGTCGTGCTCCCTCAGGCGCTTCCCGGGATCCTCACTGGAGTTGTTCTAGGTCTCGAGCGCGCTGCCGGGGAGACAGCGCCAATTCTCTTCACAGTCGCCGCGTTTTACCTCGCCCGCCTTCCTTCTTCCATTTTCGATGCAACCATGGCCCTCCCCTACCATCTTTTCGTGATCTCAACGCAGGTGCCAGGAATGCCTATCCAGATCCAATACGGAACCGCAGTCGTTCTGCTCACTTTCGTTCTCTTGATGAACATCACCGCCACGGTGATCCGCTCGTGGGCACGCGCCAGGAGACAATGGTGAACGCGTTCCATTCTGACCGAAACGAGCCCTCAACCACCCCAATGGATGTGAAGCCGCGCGCCCTGAACGCCTCAATGGAAATCGTCCTCACCGATCCGAAAATCATCGTTGAACATCTTTCGATCTCGTACTCCGACGGTACAGAATCGCTGAAAGACATATATCTCGCCATCCCGAAGAACGCTATCACCGTGCTCTTCGGTCCAGCCGGGGGTGGGAAATCAACGCTCCTCAGAACGATAAATCGCTTGAACGACCTGGCTGATGTGGTTAAAGTTCAAGGGCATGTATGGCTCGATGGGGTTGACATTCTTAGCCCGGAAATCGATGTCATCAAGCTGCGCCGGAAAGTCGGCATCGTCTTTGCGCGACCTGTCGTTCTCCCACTAACCATACGCCAGAACCTGACCTATGGCCTCGAGCTCGCTGGACAAAAAGATCGCTCTATTCACGCCGAGGCAGTTGAGAGAAGCCTAAAAGCCGCAGCGATCTGGGATGAGGTAAAAGACCGCCTGAATGAACCTGCCGTCTCCCTCTCAGGAGGACAGCAGCAGCGTATATGCCTGGCGCGCTCCCTTGTCCTTGAACCTGAGGTCATTCTGCTCGATGAACCAACATCGGGTTTGGATCCAATTTCTACCGGAAAGGTAGAAACGTCACTGCAAACGCTGAAGGAGAATTACACGATCGTGCTCGTGCCTCACTCCGTCCAGCAAGCCGCGCGTGTTGCTGATTACGCTGCGTTTTTCCTGGGAGGTGAGTTGATCGAATACACCATCGGTAAACAGATCTTCACGAACCCGCTCGACTCCCGAACCGAGGATTACGTCGAAGGTCGCTTTGGATGACAGTCGGTGAGGGAACCTCACCCTAGTTATTTTCAAGATGAATAAACTTGACCAACGGAAGCATCCAACATATTCTTGTTATAACAGGCGCCCCCGCTGGTCTGCGAATCATCTGCAGATCGGCGGGGTGCTTCGCGTCTTCCTGATAGGAACACTTCTCTCATTAGCTACCTATGGGTGTTCCACCCCGATCATCCCCTCTTCAACTGTAACATCACCTCCAGCGACCCCGGTAAGATTGCCTCCCTCCCCGGAAATTCTACGGACAGAAAGCCCCACCCAGCTTCCTTTGTTGGCAACTGCTACAGAGACAACCTGTTCTGGATCAGAGGGGCAAATAATTCTGGCAGAGATCGATCATGCCTCACTCCCCAGAGCCTTACCCTTCAGAGTCTATCTTCCTCCATGCTACGATGAGCAGCCTGAGCGACATTATCCGGCGCTCTATTTACTGCACGGTTTACAGGGAACGGACGCACAATGGGATGAGCTGGGAATCGACGAAGCCGCAAACGCCATGATC
>JAUWDI010000175.1 GCA_030608865.1 Anaerolineales bacterium
AGATACAACCCGCGTGCTTCTGGGTCAGAAAGCAGCGTCTGCAGCACCGGCAGGTTATAGCAAAGCGTCTTGCCGGATGCTGTACCGGTCACAACAACAACGCTCTCTCCCGCCAAGGCGGCTTCCACTGCCGCAGCCTGATGGGCATAAAGAGGCGCCATATCCTGGCGGCGCAGCGCGTCGACCAGCCGCGGCGATACCTGCGCAGGGAATTCTGCGTAGCGCGCCGGCCTAGCAGGGATTCGCTCCCATGCCGACACGTTCTTCATAAATACTGGGTCAAGCCGGAGCCGTTCCAGCGCTTCTTCTACAGGCATTGTCTGGAATTATACATAAACTATTCCTCGGGGTGGCATGTTGATAAAAGCGACGCCCCCATAGGGCCGTTTCTCCAATGAGCGCCCACTTAAGCGGTCTGTGTAAGTCTTGCTGGATAGCGCTGCGGTCAAGGTACTTAGAGGATGTCTACGAAAACCTGCTGCGTGATCTTCCTTCCCAATATCACCGGGGCAGGCTGACCATTGACCTGAATCTTCAGATTCTCGTCGAAGGGAGAGTGTTCCAGGATTGAGACCTTCGTCTCCGGCATTAAACCCAACCCGCCAATGTGCCGCAGAAAATCGGAGTTGGAATCGTGCACCCTCACAATCACTGCTTGTTGATCCGGGCGTAAATCACTCAAGCGCGTGACAGATGCTGGAGGAATTTTTAGATCACGTGTGGGAATGGGATCCCCGTGCGGATCGTGAGTAGGGTCACCCAACACCTTTGCGATCCGCTCCTCGAAGTTTTCAGAGATTACGTGCTCCAGTCGTTCCGCCTCATCATGCACTTCGTCCCATGGATAACCAAGGATTACGTGCAAGAACATCTCTATCAAGCGATGGTGGCGGATGATTTCCAGCGCCGCGCGTTCTCCCTCTGGAGTCAGTGAGACACCGCGGTGTTTCTGATAATCGACCCAGGAGGGATCGTGGCTCGCCAACCTCTGCATCATCCCGGTTACAGAGGCCGGAGTGACGTTCAATAGATTGGCAAGCTCTGTCGTTGTGGCGCGTCCGCCGGTGGCCGACAGCTTATAGATGGCCTTAAGATAGTCCTCTATCGCATGCGTTAACTGCTCGGGCATAGCCTCGCTCCGATCAACCACTTCACGTTAGGACAGTTCAGCTTACTGGGGACACAAGAAAAGCACCGGAATCAGGATCATAGAAAACCAGCCGCAACCCGCCATATCTGAGCTACAAAGAAAGTCATGAGCAAACCCAACACAAGGGGCATAATTGACGCCACGGTGGTCCATTTCACACTTCCGGTTTCTTTATAGATCGTGTAGATCGTCGTACTGCAGGGGTTGTGCACCAGGCTGAACAACATCAAATTAACCGCCGTCAGCAACGTCCAGCCTCCAGCCTGAAGCAAGGACAACGTGCTCTCATTCGAGTCAAGCTCAAAAATAACCCCTGTACCAGCATCAAAACCCGCAGCCCCGGTCATCAAAACAGTCAACATCAAGATCGTTGGAATGACGATTTCATTCGCCGGGATGGCTACGATATACGCCAATAAAATCACCCCATTCAATCCAATGAGGATGCCTACTGGGTCGAGGAAGTTAACGAGATGCTCGGCAATGGTCGCTCCGCCGATAGTGATGTTCGCGCTCAACCAGATTACCGCACCCGCCGGCATCGCGAATACTATTGCCCGCCATAACACATAGATTGTGCGATCTATGAATGATGTATAAATCGTCTGCATGATACGCGGCGGTCGGTAAGGTGGAAGTTCCATGCTGAAACTGGACGGTTCCCCGCGGAGCATTGTGCGTGAGAGTAGAAAGTTGACAAGGAAGGTCAATAAGACCCCCAAAACAGCTATCCCAACTACTGCGAAAGAGGAGATGAGACCGGCGAGGTGTGCAGGAACCAGCGCACCAATAAAGATTGTCGCTATAAGAATCTGAGTCGGCCAACGGCCGTTGCAGAGTGCGAAGTTATTGGTGATGATGGCGATAAGCCGTTCGCGCGGGCTATCGATAATGCGCGTGGCGATCACGCCGGCAGCGTTGCACCCAAAGCCCATCATCATACTGAGCGCCTGTTTGCCGTGTGCGCCGGATTTTTTAAAGGAGCTATCCAAGTTGAAGGCAACGCGCGGCAAGTACCCGAAGTCCTCTAGTAACGTGAATAGCGGGAAGAAAATAGCCATCGGCGGCAGCATAACGCTGATAACCCAGGCTGTTGCCAGGTACATCCCGTCAATCAGCAGCCCCTTCAGCCACAGCGGGAAGCCCAGTGATAGTGCAATCTCCGATAACCAGGGGTGTCCTTTTCCAATCAGTAGAGAGGCAAGCCAAGCAGAGGGGACATTCGCCCCTGTGATGGTGATCCAGAAGATGAGCGCGAAAAGCAGGATCATGACCGGGAAGCCCCAGAACCGGTGAGTCACAATCTTGTCGATCGTCCGGTCGAGGTCAAACTTCGGACTCTCTTCGGGGCGGCTCACTGCCCGATCGGCAATGCTCGCTGCATCGGTGTAAATGGCTTCGGTGAGCGCTTCATGCACGTTGCCGCCCACCTCCCAGCGAAGTGTTTGGGCAGATTTTAAGAGTTTCTCTGGAGATGCTGATCTCTCGTCGCTCACGATAGCGCCCCTTGCTCCCGTCCCATCTCCGCGCTCGAGATCTCGTTTTCCGTTTGCCTTAAGCTGCCCAATTCGCCTTTGTTGATAGCTTCAATAATTCGTTCATCACCATCGAGGAGACGCATCGCCACCCAACGGGGGTTGGGCAGATCCGGATAGACCTCTTTCACTTCTTTGGTTAAAGTCTTAATAGAACTCTCCATGGCGCGCGAGAGCGCCTGGATTCTGTGCGGCCGATAGGCGAACTTGCCAGATGCAACTTCATTGATCGTTGCAACCAATTCGTCCATCCCCTGGCCATAACGAGCCGATGTGGGCACAACTGGAACACCCAGATCGCGCGAAAGGCGGCGTTCATCCAC
>JAUWDI010000089.1 GCA_030608865.1 Anaerolineales bacterium
CCGATCCGTCATTTCGAGCGGAGCGAGAAATCCCTGAGGCGAAACTGGTGGATCTCAATAAACATTATGGAGATTTCTCTATGGATTTCTCCTGACTCTGTCGAAGGGCTCCTTAGACAGGACATAGGCTCAGTCGAAATGGCCGATGTCATTCTGAGCCGAAGCGCAGCGTAGGTGAAGAATCTCGTTGTTGTCAGGAAGTACTCGTAATGTCGAAGAACGAGATGCTTCGCTTCGCTCAGCATGACACGTTCCCGCAACCTATCATTTAGAGAAACGGGTGAGTGTGAGTTCACTAAGACGAAACCGGTGTCTCTCAATCAACAGGCGAGAGGAAATATAGATGAAAATTCGGTTTTGATTGCGTGCAACGCTGCTATATAATCTTGTTCTATATGAATAGCAAAGGTACCTCACCTAGATGACGCTTGAATTATGGGGCTTTTCGGGGAGCCCCTCGATTGGAATGCCGCTCCGTCCATCCGGCTATTTCCTCCTCCTGGGGGAAATAGCGCTGCTGCTGGCGCTCCTTTTTATTCGCCAAGATTGGGCTAAGACCCGCCGTCAGGTTAACGGTTGGATTCGAGAGCCATCTTTTTTGCTCCTGCTTCTCTCCGCGCCCCTCGCCGCTCAGCTCTTCATGATTCGGCTTCCAGCACCAGCGATGCTGGTTATTCCCGGGGTCCCACAAGGCGTAGACGGACCTGCCTTCTCGATTTTTGGAGCATTCCCCTGGCTGCTTGCGGCTGGTTTTCTGGGAGGGGGACCGGCGATTGTAATCGCCTTCGTGGGTGGGTTAGCGCGCAGCGCTTGGGAGACGCACAGCATCCTCACCCCGCTGCACATGGCTCTTGTGGCTGCACTGGTTTCCTGGTTGTTGCGCCAGAATTATCGCGAGTGGTTGGGGCGTGCAGGGCGCAACCCGCTCATCGCCGCTTTAATCGGTGGGCTTGCGCTGGGTACATTGCGCAGTGTGGAGCATTACATATACAGCGGGGGCAGTTTTTATGATGCCTTAGATTTTACATTTTCTCTGCTCCAACCCACGTATCTCGCGGCTTTAATTGAGATGGGTATCGCCGGCGGGATTTGCCTTTGGCTGCGCAATTCAGAACGCATACCCTGGTATACACCGCAGAGACTTGTGGTAGGGCCTTACAACCGATCGCTTGCAGCGCGGTTGCTTTCAACTCTAGTCGTGGTCGGTGTTATCTCAAGCAGCGTGCTGCTAATCGGGGATTGGGTCCTCGCACAGCAAGCAGCACAAGACCTTATTGAAAAACAGATGCTTCAGACCTCCGATCAAGTGTCGAGCACTATCCCATATTTCATCCAAACGGGAAGATCGATCGAAACCCACATAGCCGAGGAGCTTGGTCCAGCAGTTGAAGTCAGTAACGTCTCAGAAGAACAAATGAAGTCGTTCATGCGGACAATCGCCTTCTTCCGCACACTTGCCGTCTTCGATAAGGACAAGAATCAACTCGCTGTGTATCCCGCGGAGGGTATTCTGTCTGAAGGGACCCCTTTCGAGTTAGGAGCAGCTTTGGATGCTGCGCTCCTGGGTGTCTCGGAAGAGGTGGTCCTGCGACCGGATAGGGAATCTGCATCTGCTCGGTTGGCTTTCGTAACACCCGTTCGTTCCCCAGAAAACAATGAACCCATCGGTGCGATTGTGGGCGTGACGGATCTGGATACCAATCCCTACCTCCTGCCGGTTATGGACATTATTAAAGGACTTGCTCCTGGTCAGGCTTTCATTATCGATGCAGATGGCACGATCCTTGTTCACAACGATCCACGCCGCTTAATGCAGACATTTGAAAGCAGCGAGGTCGGTATCAATCAGGTGGTTTTAGAGACAGCTCCCGACGGCACTCGCCGTTTAGTCAACACGAATGAAGTCAGCGGTTACCCTTGGCGAGTTGTTGTAACCGTGGCCCAGAGTGAGGTCCAGAAGCTGGCATTGCAGATCGCGGCTAACTTGTCTATCGTCGTCCTTGCGGTCGGCATTGTGATGCTCCTCGCGATCTATCTAATCAGCCGGAGATTAACGCAACCCCTGAGAATGATGGCGAGTGTTGCCCAGTCGATCGCACGCGGGAACCTGGAGCAGCCGGTGGTTGGTGAAGGTCAAGATGAAATAGGCCGCCTGGCTGTTTCTTTCGAGCGCATGCGCCGGCGCCTTAAGGCTCGCCTGGATGAAATGGGTTTGCTTCTCACCGCGAGCCAGCAGGTGGCGAGTTCTTTCAACCTCGACGAATCCCTGCCACCGATCCTTGCAGGAATAAAGGATCTTACTCGCTCGGATTTTGTGCACCTTGCGCTAAGCCCGGATGACACGATCAACTTCCACATGGAAACTTACACTGCAGGCGAGGATCCCGGAAACTGGGCTGCGCTCGATGCTCAAATTCTTGAACTTTGTGAGACCTCGGGGAGATTCACACTCGAGAACCCGACACGGGCGAAAGCGGTGCTGGATATTCAATCCCTCGAAACTCCCCTGGAAGCTATGACGGCTGTTCCACTTCAGAATGAAGATGCTTTTGTCGGCGTCCTATGGGTGGGTTACCGGCAGCCTCAAGTTTTTACCCCAGATGCGCTGCGGCTCCTGTCAATCCTCTCAGGGCAGCTTGCGGTTGCCGTAGTGAATGCACGGCTGTATCAACAGGCGGAGCAAGAACGTCTGCAGCTCACTGCTGTGCTTGAAACAACGCCGGATGCAGTTATTTTGATTGACACGGATGATCGCATCTCGCTCGCTAATCCAGCAGCAGAAGTCGTCTTGAAGCGCAGCGCAGAGGAATCTTTAGGTGAGCTGGTGGAAGAGTGTATCGAGTCGCAAGAGCTGCTCGATTTGCTTGGCGAACCAGAGTCGGAGTCACGTTCGGTGGAAATCCATTTGGATAAAGGGCAAATCATGTTCGCCTCGATTTCGGATATCCACTCACCGAATGAGGGCACCTCAGGCCGTGTTTGCGTCCTGTGGGACATCACTCATTACAAGAAGCTCGATACACTGAAGTCGGAGTTTGTCTCAACTGTAAGTCATGATTTGCGTGCGCCCTTAACGCTGATGCGCGGTTACGCCACCATGCTCAGTATGGTCGGGGCGATGAATGAACAGCAGAAGGAATTCATTAGTAAGATTCTCACAAGCGCAGACCAAATGGGAGAACTTATTGGGAATGTGCTGGATCTAGGCAGGATAGAGGCTGGTGTCGGTCTTGAAGTGGAAACTATTCCGTTGGACTCCATCCTTGATGCGGTCTTGGACACATATCGACCTCAGGCTGTGAACAAGCAGATCACATTGGACGTAGAGCTTGAAGAGGAGATGGAGCCGGTCGAAGTCGATGCGACGCTCATCCGCCAGGCGATTGCGAATCTGGTCGATAATGCCCTGAAATACACACCGGCTGACGGTCATGTCACCATCCATGCTGAGCAGCAGGAAGAATTCCAGATTGTACAGGTTAAGGACAATGGAATGGGCATCGCTCCCACGGATCAGGCACGTCTGTTTGAGAAGTTCTATCGGGCCCGGGGGCGTGAGACTTTGAGCATTAAAGGTTCGGGTTTAGGCTTGGCGATCGTCAAGTCCATCGTTCAACAGCACGGCGGGAGAGTTGCAGTCGAGAGCAAGCTTGGTGAAGGCAGCACATTCACCATCTGGTTCCCAATTCGCCAGCCGGAAGAGGCGGAAGAAGCGGTAGTGGAGTAAGGCTGCTAATAGCGAAAAATTGACGCTACACTTCATTCTCTGCTATAATCTTGCCCAACAATCGAAGATAAAAGGCGTACATCATCAGGAGGAGTAAGCCGAAACGCGCTGACAGAGAAGGAGAGGCCAAAGTCTGAGAGCCCTCCGCAGCAGCAGCGGCTGAACGTCGCCCGATGCGCCCGCCGAAGAAACTGTTAGTAGGTCAACAGGAGTAGAGCGGCGCGGGTGAGCCCGTTACAGCGAAGCCTGGATGCTGGTCCAGGGCAATGAGAGCGCTCGTACAGGGATGTGCGGCGAACTGAGGTGGTACCGCGGAGGTTCAACCCTTCGTCCTCATGGACAAGGGGTTTTTCTGTTTAATAGACCCTTAATGGGCCATTGAGATCGAGGGATGAAAATCCATCCTCTCGAGGAGGTAGATTGAACGATGTCTGATTTCAAGCTTGCCAAGACCTACGATTTTAATGATGTGGAAAGCCGGATTTACCAGTGGTGGGAAGAATCCGGGTATTTCACGCCGGAGATACAGCCGGGGGTTAAACCCTATGTCATCTCCATGCCACCTCCGAATGTCACCGGAGAGATGCATATTGGGCACGCCATGTTTGTCGCCATCGAGGATCTGATGATACGTCACAGCCGGATGACCGGCGTTCCGACGCTGTGGCTGCCGGGGACGGATCACGCCGGTATTGCCACCCAGCTTCAGGTCGAAAAATATCTTCTAAGGACGGATGAAGTCATGCGGGAAGAGATCGGACGCGAGGCGTTTGTCCAGAAAACCTGGGAATGGAAGGAAAAATATGGGGGAATCATCACGCAGCAGCTGCGCCGTCTCGGGGCTTCCTGCGATTGGACGCGAGAAAGATTTACGCGCGATGAAGGTTTGTCCGCGGCAGTTCTGGAAGCCTTCGTCCGGCTGTATGAGAAAGGATACATTTACCGCGGGACGTATCTGATCAATTGGTCTCCAGGGCTCCAAACTGCGGTTAGCGATCTCGAGGTGGAATATCACGAAGAACAGGGTTTTCTGTATTACTTTAATTACCGCGTGGAAGGGTCTGATGAAAATATCCCCGTGGCAACGACCAGACCTGAAACGATACTCGGCGATACAGCTGTAGCGATTCATCCCGAGGACAAACGGTATCAGCACCTTATCGGAAAGACGTGTCTCGTGCCCATTCTCGATCGTCAAATCCCGGTCATCGCCGATGATTACGTCGACCTGGAGTTTGGAACAGGTGCGCTAAAAATCACGCCCGGACATGACCCGGCTGACTATGAGATTGGTCAGCGGCATAAACTACCGGTAATCAACATACTCAATGCGGATGCGACGATGAACGATGCGGCTGGCCCGTACGCCGGCTTGGATCGATTCGAGTGTCGCAAGAAGCTCTGGGCGGATATGGAAGCACAAGGGCTCACGTTGAAGACCGAGCCGTACACACTGCAGATTCCGCGCAGCCAACGCGGCGGCGAAGTCGTTGAACCGATGGTATCGACGCAGTGGTTTGTCCGTATGGAATCACTCGCCGCGCCGGCGCTGGAAGCCGTGCGCAGTGGTCAAATCCAGATCGTCCCCGAGAGATTTGAAAAGGTTTAT
>JAUWDI010000186.1 GCA_030608865.1 Anaerolineales bacterium
CGGGAAGCCATTTGTGGGTAAGATCTGCACTTCGAATCCTCGCGCTCGCAGCAGCTCTGCGGTCAATTCGGCACTCTCAACCATGCCGATATTTTGTGCGGCGATGCTGGGTTGGGCGCATAGTCGACTAAGATCACCCAATCTTGCCTGTAAATTTTGTTGGATTGTGTCGTCGAGTGCTTTGAAATCAGCCATTGAATATCGTACTCCTCATCGTCTGTTGGATTATAGTGATGGGTAGTAATCTGCCAATTGATTGTTCCTCGATTCGGGAAAGGAACTTATAATCCCCCCCATGGAGGATAGGATGAGAGTGATTGATATCTCTGTTCCAATTAGTCCGGATTTACCGGTATGGCCGGGTGACCCGCAGGTTGAACTGGTGCGCATCGCCAATATTGCAGATGGGGCAAACGCAAACGTCTCCCGTCTTGCCTGTGGGGTTCACGTTGGCACGCATGTCGACGCCCCGGTTCATTTCGTCGAAGGAGCGGCAAGTATTGAATCGCTGTCTCTTGATCGATTGATCGGGCGGGCTTATGTCGCCGAGTTTAGCGAAATCGATGTCATCGACGACAAGGCTCTCGATTCGGCTGATCTACCTGCCGAAGTGAGCCGGCTGCTCATCAAAACACGGAATTCAGCCTTTTGGTCAGAAAGCCCGGGTTCGTTCCACGAGGATTTCGTCGCCATCGATGCCCGCGGTGCGCAATGGCTTACGGATCGCGGGGTTAAAACGGTAGGCGTGGATTACTTGTCGGTTGCGCCCTTCGGAGATAGCCGCCCCACACATACCATTCTTCTGCAGGCAGGGGCGGTGATCATCGAGGGTTTGAATCTGGCAAGCGTTAACCCGGGATGGTACAGTCTCTATTGTTTGCCCTTGAAACTCGTCGGCAGCGACGGCGCCCCAGCGCGGGCGGTGCTACTTCAAGATGAGTAAGACGCCAGGCGGCGGAAAGTGAGGATTAGATGTTTACAGGAACGACGCTTATTTTTATTCTTGGGATCTTTTGTGTGTTGATTCTGCTCATACTTGGAATAAGGAAAGCCTCCGCTTTTCGGGCGCAATCTACGGAACCTTCACCTTTGGAGCGATTAAATCCGTTGCTTTCCGACGCGGCTCTGGTAGATGGTGAGGAGCAGGCTTCCCCGATCAGCGAACAAATCGAGGGGATGGTTCACTTACGGCTTGCTGAATACCCTGACCTGGCCGGGCAAGTGGTTGACTTCGGCACGGCGGAAGATGGGTCGCTTGAGATCTGGATTGCCGACAAGCGGTATACCAATGTGGATGATATCCCCGATGCACGTGTGCGGGATGCCATTTCGGAAGCCGTGGAGGCATTCAACATCTAGGCAGTTTGTGGATTTGAATACAATGAATGCGTGCAGTGAAATCAACCTGGCCGGGATCTACCCTCCGATCTCAACGCCGTTTACAGAACAAGGCGAGATAGCCTTCGATCACCTGTCGACCAATCTGTCGCGCTGGAACGAATTGCCGTTGGACGGATATGTCGTGGGAGGGTCGAATGGTGAATTCGTATCCCAGTCGTTTGATGAGCGCGTGGCGGTACTCAAGGGAGTCCGCGAGGAGATGCCCTCTAGCCATCTTTTGATCGCTGGCGCGGGGATGCATTCGACCCGAGAGACAGTGGACCTCGCGCAGGCGATGGGGGCTGTTGGCGCGGATGCTGTGCTGATTGTGACACCGAGTTTCTATAAATCGAAGATGGATCTGCGTGCATTGCGCGGCCACTATTTCGCGGTGGCAGATGCCTCCGGCGTGCCGGTGCTTCTCTATAACGTGCCCGCGAATACCGGCGTGGATATGCCCGCGGGGACGATCCTCGAGTTGGCGCAGCACGCGAATATCATCGGGATTAAAGACAGCTCTGGTGACCTGGCGAAGATGGAATCGGTGGTTGATGCGGCTCCGCAGGGTTTCCAGGTGTTGGCTGGTTCGGGGAGTTTCTTTCTGCCCGCTCTCGCCATCGGCGCGGTTGGGCTCATCGCTGCGCTAGTTAATATCGCCGCCGCTGATCTTGCCCGAATTCAGTCGCTCTTCAAGGGTGGGCAGCTCAGCGACGCCCGAAAGCTGCAGCAGAGACTGATCGAAACAAACAGCGCGGTCACCTCGCGTTTCGGTGTAGCGGGACTTAAAGCAGCGCTCGATCTCCTGGGGTTCTATGGTGGACCGGTCCGCTCGCCACTGCAGCCGCTCATGGCTGATGAGCGGGAAGAACTTAGAAACATCCTTGTGCGCGCAGATCTTCTCTCCGCGAACGGTTAATCCTCACTAATCCCCTTTCGATAATTATAGTTGCCCCGTTTGTTCCCAGGATTTGAGCAGCTCTTTATATTCAGGATCTTCATAGCGAGAAAGCTGGAACCACGGCGCGTAGGGCGGTAGATCGGCGCCGGCGATGTGTTTGCTGAGCAGCTCACCGCAAGCAGGAGAAGCCATCAAACCGAAGCCGGAGAGCGCACCGATAATCCAAGCGCCGTCCAGGCTGAGGGGGCCCACAAGGGGGCGGTTTTCTTCAGTCTTTGTGTAATAGCCACCATCTAACCAGGGCTTTGGAGGACGATCAAAGTAGGTCTCCAATGCCGGCAGCATGCGTGCCAGCCCCCGCAAAGCGATCTCAGGATAATTCGAATCATATATTATCGGAAACGTTGGCAGGACCGGGTCGATATCGTAGGTCCACAAGATCAGCACAATGGGGCTGTCCTCAGGGCCTTCTGGTCTTGCATGGACACCCTCAGGGAAAGTTCCGAGCAG
>JAUWDI010000024.1 GCA_030608865.1 Anaerolineales bacterium
GTGCTCGCCAGACCCTGCAAGGCATAGCGAGCCAATACAGAAATCGGCGTGTCTTCTTTCCTTGTGTCCAGCCCCGCCTCTATCCGCCCCAGATCTAGCAGGTCGGCCACAAGGCGGGAGATTTGCTCAACGCTCAACCTCACCCGGTGCACAAATTCCTGCTGCTGATCCGTGAGGGGTCCCGCTTGATCGACAAGCTCGATATAACCGAGTATTGCTGTGAGCGGCGACCGAAGGTCATGCGAGACCGTTGTCACAAACTCGGATTTTATCCGGTCGAGTTTTTTTAGATGCGTGATGTCATACATCAATACAGACTGACCAACGCCCGGGATTGGGGTGCGGTGCAGGTTGAACACTCGCCCGTCCGATAGGGTGATCTCATCGCGACGCGTGGACGGTCCAGGCGAGCGGAGCAGTTCCAAGAGAAGGGGTTCATCAAATGCTTCAACTACAGAGCGCCCAATGAAGTCTTCTTTGATGTTAAATGCCTCTCGCGCTGTGTAATTAATCAGCAACAGTCGATTCTCATTATCGACGACGATAACGCCATTTTCAGTTTGCGTGAGGAGTGTTTCAAGTTTGGAGCGTTCAGCTTCAGTCCGATTGTATAGTTGTGCGTTCTCAATCGCGATAGCGGCGTAGTCCGCCATTGCCATCATTACCGTAACGTCATCCTGACAGAGGACTCGGCCCGCCTTACGGTTATCCACCCCAAGGACGCCGATCGTTTTCCCCCGCACTTGCAAGGGGACATAGATTAACGAGTGGACCAAGTACGCCGTTTTGATTTTTTGAGGAGAGCCTTCATCGAGCAGTATTGGCTCGCCTATTTCCATCACCTGCCCGGCGAGAGAATCGCGCACATGCAGTCTGAAGGTGCTCGCGAAATCTTCATCGAAGTTCTGAGAAGCGCGCATGTAGAGTTCGCCAGATTCTTCATCTATTAGCAGCAGACTCCCCTCCTCCGCTCCCGTGAGTTTCACCGCGGCTTCCACCACTGTTGTGAGCACCGTATCAATTTCCAAGAGGGCAGTAACCGTGCGCCCGATGAGGGCGAGCGTTTCTAATTCATACAGACGCCGCTCAAGCAACTTGGCGTCTCCATGAGTTTTTTCTCCAACCCGTCGCAGATCCTGCAGACGTCTACCCCGTTTAACGGCTCGCCCAACGGCCGAAAGCAAGTGCTCTGCCTCAAAGGGCTTTGTTAGAAAATCCACAGCGCCAGCACGCATGGATTCCAGCACAAGCTGGCTGGTTGCATCACTTGTCATCAGAATAACTGGAACTTCCGGGAAGTCGTGCTGCAGACTTTTTATTAGCTCAAGGCCGGTGAGGTTGGGCATCCGATAGTCCGTCAACACCAAATCCGGCTGCAGTTCACCAACCAGGGCGAGCGCGGACATTCCATCCCCAACGGAATGTACAGAATAACCGGCCGGCTTGAGGATAGCCTCCTTAATGGACCGTCGGATGTCTCCATTGTCCTCAACGAGAAGAATTATTTCCCCGCTCACTCCTTGGTTATCCTTTCATTGTTTTTGAATTGCAGGGTAATAGAAGGTTTGGCCTTTAACATCACAGAGGGCTATTTGATTATCCAGAGATCTTACGGAGCGGGATCTCCGGACCTCTCATCTACAATGTCGGAAATTCCATCCAAGACGGATTCGATATCATTCATAACTGTGCCGAGCTCTTTGGATAATCTTGCGGCCTGGCGCTTGCCCATCAAGCTGGCAATCTCAGCTTGCGCCGCCCGTAAATTGCGGTGAACATCCTTCAGCCACTTCGCGTCAACCTGGTCCCGCTCTGTCGAGCGTTGAATTTCTCTCTCAAGCCGCTGGGCGCGATCTTCTAAGGCCTCGAACAATCTGGCGTTCACGAGAGAAATAGAGGCGTAGTCAGCGACCGCCTCCAACATCACCAGTTGCCTTTCTGTGAACGGTCTTGGAGCTTTACGCCCCACACTGATCACTCCAACAGGTTGATCCTTGACGCTAATAGGGGCGATGAGGGCTGCGCCTGAGAATTGCGCCAGTTTGAACTTCGTCAGACCTTCTCCATGAATTGCCAGCGCTTCGCCGGAAAGCATGACGAGCGAGCTGATGCCATCATCCCAGGGTTGATGTAATTTTTTTGTAGCTCCGTTGGGAAGATTCATCTCCGCCCGCAATACAAGCTGCTCTGATCCCTCTTTCCTGAGTAAAACCCACCCCAGGTCAGCCTCGGTGATATACAGACTACCTTCGATCAATTTTGCAAATAGCTGCCCCTGATGTGTGGTTGAAGTTACCGTTTTGCCTAGCCCGAATAGAGTTGTCAACTCCCGGACCCGTCGTTCCAATTGACGATTGCTCTCTGCCAACTGCTCAGCCAGTTGTCGATGCTCGCGCCGCAGTCGGATTTCCTTGACCACCCGCTCTAGCGCGGCGACAAACTCCGCCTCGCGAAACGGCTTCACAAGGTAATCGCGTGCCCCCAGGCGAAACGCCTGGATCGCGTCCGTTTCCATTCCCTCAGGCGCAGTGACAATCATCGGCACATCCGTCCCCTGGGAACGCAATGCGACGAGCAGATCCTTCCCGCTCAAACCGGGCAATGTGAGACTGGCGATGATCAGGTCCGGACCAAACTGCAGCGACTTCTGAATGGCTGTGCTGCTGTCCCCCGCTGTTTCGACCTGATAACCAAGCGGCTTTAGTATCTGCCGTTCCAGCAGGTCGAGAATATCCGGATCCTCGTCAACAACCAGTATCTTGCCAAGCTTTGCCGTTGTGACCATGAAAGTATGATAGCATGGAAATCTATAGGCGCGCATAGTCCCAGGGAATAGAATCCACCCTTCCCAACAGGATAATTAGAATCACCTTAGAAACCCCAAAGTTTCTTGACTCGCTTTCTAGCGCCCGTTTAGAATCAAGCTATCCAGGATGGGCAAGTATGGAATACAAGGACTACTACAAAGTATTAGGGGTCGATCGTTCTGCGAGTAGTGATGAGATCAAGCGGATTTATCGAAAACTCGCGCTTAAGTATCACCCCGATAAAAACCCTGGCGACAGCCAGGCCGAAGAGCACTTTAAGGAGATCAACGAAGCTTACGAAGTATTAGGCGACTCTACGAAGCGCGCGAAATACGACCAACTGGGCTCTTCTTATCGATCATGGGAACGGACCGGCAGTCAGCCGGGCTCTTTCGATTGGTCTGAATGGATGCAGGGGGGGCAAGGTGGTGGCGTGCGCGTCGACATTGGAGGTTTTTCCGACTTCTTTTCTGCCATCTTCAGTGGTATGAGTGCTCAACAGCAGGGATATCGCACCCAGAGTCGCAGACTCGGACGCGATATTAAACAACCCGTCACAATTACACTCAGCGAGGCCAATACAGGTACAACCCGCGTACTAACCATCAACGGGAAAAAAATCGAGGTAACCATCCCACCAGGCTCCCGTACAGGCACAAAGGTGCGCGTGAGCGGACTAGGCGAGGCAGGCGCACAGAAGACCGGTGATCTATTTCTCGTGATTACCATCGCGCCCGATGCCCGCTTCAAACTCGAGAAAGATGATCTCTACACAAGGGTGAACGTGGATCTTTACACCGCCATTCTTGGTGGGGAAGTCGAAGTCCCCACACTGTCCGGCAACGTCGTATTGACCATCCCAGCGGGCAGCCAACCCGATCAAAGTTTCCGCTTGAAAGGGCGCGGTTTGCCCAATCTTCGAAATAAAAAGAAGCGGGGCGATCTATATGCGCGTTTGGACATCTCCTTGCCACGCAAGCTTAATTCACGGGAAAGAAAACTCTTCAAAGAACTTGTCAAGCTGAAAGATTCCTAATGCAAATGCAACGATGCTCACCTTCGAAGTATATGAAACGGTTTCCCAATCCATGTATGCTGGCTGGATATCAACTTGGTCTCAACTTGCATTCCTCCTCCAGCGCAAACAACTGGCAGGGGTGCAAATACACAACGAGGTAGCAATGAAAACACGAATTCTTGTGACGGTCGCGGTAGCGCTTAGCCTTTCAATTCTGGCTTGTAGTTGGCAACTTGTCCCCCCCCTACAAGCCGATCCGACCACCATCCCCACTACTTCACTCTCAGTTGCTACTCCATTAGATAGTGCAGCAACGGAGCTGGTCATAGCTGGCAGGACGTCAATCACCAGCGATGACCTCACCGGACTCTACGAACGAGTTAACCCGGGCGTGGTAACGATCTGGATTTTCGCGGAGAGTGATGCTCCTCATGAAGTCTCTATCCCTCGCGGGCAGGGCTCTGGGTTCGTAATCGATCGCGAAGGACACATTGTCACCAACCAGCATGTTATTGCCGGAGCAAATGCAATAGAAGTTGACTTCACCTCCGGCATGAAGGTATGGGCCGAATTGGTCGGCGTCGACCCCGACTCGGACCTTGCTATATTGAAAGTTGATGTTCCCGAAGCCGATCTCGTCCCGATTCCCCTGGGGGATTCAGACTTAATAAAGGTGGGGGAATTTGTCGCTGCAATCGGAAACCCTTTCGGTCTGCAAGGTACAATGACGGCCGGCATTGTATCCGCCGTTGGACGGTCACTTGAGTCGGAGCACCTTACACCCGAGGGACTCAGATTTTCAGCCGGAGACCTGATCCAAACGGACGCAGCGATCAACCCCGGCAACTCCGGAGGCCCACTCTTGAACCTCAGTGGTCAGGTAATAGGAATTAACCGGGCCATACATACCGAGACTTTCACGGTTGATGGCAGCGCCGCCAACTCTGGGGTGGGCTTTGCCATCCCGGTGAACATCCTTCGGCGCGTTGCTCCGGCAATAATCGGTGACGGCCACTATGACTACCCCTACCTTGGTGTGTCCAGCCTGAACGATCAGCTTTGGAATTTAAAAGTAATTGAAGCGTTGGGCTTCGGCTCCCATATGTTCGGCGCATACATCACAGAGGTCGTCCCTGGCGGACCTGCCGACGATGCTGGATTGCGCGGCGGCAGTAAGGAGACATCTATCCCTGGACTCTTGGCTGGCGGCGATTTGCTCGTCGCCATTGATGGGCAAACCATTCGTCAGTTCGACGACATGTTGTCTTATCTTTTCAAGCACACAGAAGCGGGGCAGGATGTTGTTTTAACTGTAATTCGCGACAATGAGGAGATGAACGTCACGCTCACTATTGGAGCCCGCCCTTAATAAATAAAAACGGCTCCCGCCAACATGATGCCGGGAGCCGTATATGTCGAAGATGCTTACTATCTAAATAACGATCGTTCAAGAGAGAGAAGGCTTTTCGCCAGGATTTCTAGATCGAGACTCGCCGCGGCCTCATTCGTGTCAATTTCTCCTGGGACGAGTTCAAGGCGCTTAATCAAATCCCCCAATGTATCAGCATCTGCAGCGCTGAGCATTTTCTCAAACTCTAATAAACTAGCCCTGGTTCCTATAAGAGCAGCTTTGGCCGCGACCGTATCCCCCTGGGCAAGCGCAAGCTGAGCTGAAGTCACTTCGAACAGAACAATGAGAAGCTGCCGGTGCGACTCGCTTGTGTTAAGCGAATCCGAAAATTGCTCATTCTCCGCCGGCAACGATCTCAGGTCCTCAAGTTCGGATTCCAACGACTCGATTTCAATCCGCGCCTTCTCAAGCTCGATGGTCAACGGGCCAACTTGGTAAAACCACGTCGCTACCAGACCCAGAGCGAATAAAACGACTGCGCAAAGAGTCCAAAACAGGAACCGTCTCAGGCGGCGCTTGGGCTTCACCGGCTCTGATGGAGCTTCAGCTTCTTTAGATATTTCCTGCTTTGTTTCCGTTACAGGCTTCTCAGCTTCCACAACTTCGACGTCAGGAGCTTCTATCTTGATCTCCGGTTCGTCGTTAGCCTGGATACCTTCTTCATTCATCAAAGCTCTCCTCGCGACCTCATTCTCTACACATTAATCAGCGTTAGAATTCTCGGGGTCTGTTACTACGATCAATAGCTTCCATGCAATCTCTATCTCGTCCTCGGCGATTGTAGGTTGTGTGCGGATATCCTCAAGTGCAATGTCCAATCGGCTCACAATCTCGTCGAGAACCGTAACGCTATCTCCAAATGTTTCCTCTCCACGCCATTTCTCCGCTAGGACGGAAACCATTACCCGGGCGGATGTCACGTCTTCACTTGCCTGTCCCAAATTATCTTCGGACAGCCAGAATTGTGCCCGCGAGAGAAGGGTCATCGCCCGGATCAATTGCAGCTGACCCTGCATCTCATCGATGGGTTGACCCACTTCAGAGAGCGATACTTCAAATGTATCCAAGCGATCTGTCAGTACCGCTAGTTCGGCCGCCAGCACAGTCATCTGCTCAGTAATCGCCTCTGAGTGAGAGGCGCTTAAATCTGCACCGTCATTGATAAGTCTCTCAAGTCCAGACTGCTGTTCCTCAATTTCCAGATCTCTTTCAGCTAAGTCTAAACGCAGCTGTGCAACTTCTTCTTGGTAATCCTCTACTTGCTGATCGTATGATGGACCAGGTCCAACTGCAATCCGGTAGAGCGTTACCCCTCCAAAATAAAGCCCCAATCCGATAGCAAGCCCCACCATGATTGCTACGAACAGGCGTAGGAATACCTTTAGCGCTCGAGAAAACGGGTTGCTTGTGGGTTTTTCGCTGCTTGAAGTGCTGTTTTCAGAGTTCTCCATAATCTTCAATCCTCATTATAGAATAGAGCGCGGTGTTGGGAGAAAAACGTTTTTACAAACGACCGCGATCGAGCCGATGTTAATCAAGGTAAGTGAACGGGGTCAAATCATCTCCTAGGTGGGGAATTTCAACCCTCCCAGCCCTGTTAATACACAATGGACGGCTTTCGCCGTCCATTATACATCACATATTTTTTGCTTTTTTATCGGGATTTGACCTCGATCTTCTTCGGTCGAGATTCCTCCGACTTGGGGATTCGCAGCGATAGCACGCCATCTTCAATGGTCGCATCGGCCTTCTCCGCGTCAAGTAGGTCGGGGAGGCGTAGTCTGCGCTCGTAAGAACCACGATGTAGTTCACGCAACAGGACATCCTCTTGTCCGTTCTCCTCTTCCTTAACTTCGCCGCGCAAGGTGACGACATCTTCGATAATTTCAATTTGCAGGTCGTCAGCTTTCAGGCCGGGCACGTTAGCAGTGATCAGGTACTCATCACTGTTGGCCTGGACGTCTACCGGCAATCGGCAGCCGCCGTTGAAGCCAACGGGATGATAACGATGCATCCTGCGATGTCTTTGTGGAACCATGTATTCACTCATTACCAACACTCCTTTATAGGTATACAGATTACGCTTCCTAGGATACCCACCGATCATCAGATGTTCACATACGAGATATATGAATTCCGTTAACTACCGCGCATTTTTCTGGTTAGAACCTAGAAACTACGCACGAATAACACTTCAATAGAATGAAGACGCTTCGATGAAAAGTGTTGGGGGTAAAAAGGGGAGACAATCCGAACCCAGCGCGGAAAGGATTGATTGTCCTTCTCGGCGATCGCGGGGTCCGACGTCCCCACTATTTCCGTTCAGCAGTGCAGAGACGGTCGAGCTGGCTGCCGCCATATTCTCATTAAGAGACTGGGCGAACCTTATTCTGGATTGGGTGTGGGCAGGGGGATGGTTTGCGGTCCCAGGACACGCGTGGCGGATTCATCCATCGTCAAGCCGGTAAAGCTTTCAAGCGGGTATCTGGCTGCTTCCTCATAAAGAGTTCCCTGCAAAGCAGGGCTGCCTATCTCCATCAAGAGTGCGTAGTAATCTTCAGCCACGGCGATCTGTTCGGCAGTGATGACGACCTCACTCCCGCGGCCATTCAGCAATGCATCGAAGCCCACTTCGAAGGTGGAAATCAAATTGAAAGATTCGTTCCAGAAGTTCGGATAAGCCAAGGCTATATCAATCAACTCGTCGTTGTGAGCCCAGAATATTTCACGGTAATAGCGACCTGTCGCGGTAGGCATGAGCAACTCTGATTCGACCCGTAGATAGAGATCGACTGTGCTCCAAACATCTTTGCCAGTTACCACTGCAGCAGGTACTGCCAGAATTAAGAGTGCTGCCAGGATGATGATAAGACAGGTTCTTATTTTTATTATCTTGAGCATCTACCTACTCTTGTGCTCTTCTTTTTACACAATTTGCGAAAACACTCGAGCTTTTACCAACAATGTATTTCAAATGAGATATTCAATATCTCACAACTATGGAGGCAATTCAATGGGAAATTCATCTTTTCAGACTCTGCAACTGTCAGGATATCCAAGTTCGGGGGAACTAATCCCACATACAATAACGCTTCCCTGTAAGTAAGAGATATATCGACCTACTTGCGGATACAGCTAGCTCACCAGTCGACGGTTAGGTAGTGGAGTAATTCAGGAAGGACCCCACGCCAGGTGCTGGACTCATGGTTCCCGGATACCAATACGTACTTATGCTCAATATCCGCCTCGAGGAGAGTCTCGCTCAACTCAAGAGTTTTCTCATATGCGGTATCTGTGTCACCGGACATGAGAAATATCGTCAAAGGCAGTTCTCCAAGAAGTATTAGACTGAAGGGATCATATTCTGGGCGAGCGTAATTCACGTTCAGCGCCGGACTGAGTGCTCCAACATTCTGGATGATGTCTGCGTTTCGGAAGCCAATTTCTAATGCCCATACACCCCCGCGCGATACGCCCGCCAATCCCCGGCTATCCCCCTGCGCAATCGTTCGATAGGTTCGATCGATGAAGGGCACTAGACCGTTGATGAATTCATCCTCATATGAGCCGGGCCCACCGTCTGTGCTGCTAAACAGCGGCTCGGGTTGGAGGGGCATGACTACTAATAACGGAGGTAGTGTGCCGACCCCATAAGCATCATCCAATGCTTCTTCGATGCCAAGAATCTGCCAGTGATTCTCACCTTGCGGTTGTCCGTGGAGTAGGTAAAGAACCGGGAAACGCCGATCGAGATCGTCGTAGCACGGTGGAAGATAGATAATAACCGGGACCAAGTCTGGGCTTACCCGTCCGGGATAGCTGGTGTGCTCCAGGCGTACTGAATTCTCCATACAAATGTTGTCAGGGGGCTCAGTAGGTATGGGATCGAATTCTGTTGATGTGCGGGGCACACATCCGGGTTCCACATCTCTTAACAATCCTGAGCAGTCCTCGAGGACCGCGGTCGGGGAGGGAGCCGGACTATTCGTCATAGATCCGTTCGGATCCTCCCCGTCTGCTGCCGTACTAGGCATTCGCTGACAGGCGGCTTGGCTTACGGCTAACACCAGTGGAAGGAAAAAATAAACAATGAAGTGTCGACGCTGCATGATAAAAACAAATCCTCAGGCGACATCTGCATCGTGAAAAGCTACTAACGCGAGATCGTCGCATTTCTCCAGAGTTAAGCACACACCCTTGATATAGCATTTCTCAATCTCTGCGTATCTATTGTACCGGGCATATCGTCGCTATAGTGAGGCCCAGACCTCACCCTCTAACAAATAAGTTCCTTCCTGCACATCGGCTTGCGGGAAAATTCATACTGCCTGATTTTACCGGCGTCGCTTTTGAATCCGCATCTTCTGACTGTACAATCCTATTCAT
>JAUWDI010000027.1 GCA_030608865.1 Anaerolineales bacterium
CTCAAGCGGGTCCAGATTCGCGCCAAACCTTGCGACCTCCCTGGCGCCATCGATCAGATCTAAATAGAAGTTAAGCATGAAACCAAACTCGATCAGGCCCGAGAGCATCATGACCAGGAGTGGTAACAGAACCATGAACTCGACGATGCTTTGCCCGCGCGATTTCTTGCGTGTTGTATTAGAGCGTAACCAACGAAGGCTTCGTATTTTATCCATTTCCATTAATCCTATGCCATCCGTGTGACATTCATTATTATACGCGCCGTGTTTTACTCGAGGGCTAGTACCGCAGAACCAAGAGAGCATACTGTCAGGTCAATGAGACGGCTTTGTAACAATATAGAAACAAACTTAAGCTCGAAATGAGTTTTCCTCTACATATTGAGGATTCTTTCCAACCATGCCCATCCCCAGAAATAAACCCACCAGGCGCCCAGGATGAGGAAGGGGCCATAAGGGATCGGTGTAAACGCGCTGTAGCGGCGGCGTATTTTCATGAATATTAAATAGGCGATACTAAACAAACCAGCGGCCAGGATGCCGCGCAGCAACGCTTCGATCACCCCTGGAAAACCAACCGCCAACCCAATGATCGTGGCCAGAGTCACATCACCAAAACCAAGAGCGACTTCATCATCGGCGTGGCCTTGTCCCCCAGCGATAGTGCGCGCGAAGATCCCGCCGAGCAGGTAGAGCAGGAGGAAGAGACCAAAGCCAACTGCCCCACCCAGGAGTATCCTGCCCAGACTCATCTGCGGATTCAATAAGCCGAGCACGATAAATAAGACAGCAGCCGGAAAAGTAACAATATGCAGAATGAGTCTGTGCTCTATGTCGATGACGATGATGAGCAAGAAGACCGCACTTACAAGAAAGGCCGACCAGAAATTCGCTGGGGAAGTGCTCCAGAAGTAAATGCCAATGGATCCGGCGATAGCCAGCATCTCAACGAGCAGAGTTCGTGTCTGGCGTCTTGTGCGGCAATACTCACAACCCCATGCTTGGGCGATGACCGCAGGAACGGCGAACCAGGAGATCGGTGAGTAAGGCGCGGTGCAAGCAGGACAGCGTGGCACCGCCGGCTTGCGAAAAAACGGGAGGCTGTCTGCAAGCCAGTTGATGGCAACCCCGAAGGACCAACCGAGGATCGCAATTCCAACAATCATGGTGAATGATTATACATATTCCTTGAAATATCGCCGCGATAGTCCCATATTCGAAATGGCATGCATAATAAGCGAGTCTGCCCCTCCAGTGTCATTTCGAGCCGAAGGCGAAGCAATCTCATCCTTTCGGTGATGGAGAGAGCATGCCTGCGTCGCTTCGCACCCAAGTACTCTAGAGAATCAAGTATATTTCATGCTGAACCCATTCGGCTTCGCTCCCCTCTCCCTTCGGTCGGGGACTTCGCAGGCTAAACTCCGTGAAGCATCTCCTTCTTCGAAGTAATGGGTTCTCCTTGCATAAAACGAGATTCTTCGCTTCCTTCGGTCGCTCAGAATGACATTGGCGAGGAAACTGCTCTTTCAAGAGAGCCATGAAATGGCGGCTGAGAATTCCCTAGGATGTTTCTCTTGAGGACTCCTCTTTTTAAATAGACCCCATACCTGGGCGACGAAGCCCACCCCGTAATGTCATTGCGAGCGAAGCATTCTCGCTCTTTCATCTGCTGAGATTGCCACGTCGCCCTTCCGGGCTCCTCGCAATGACAAAACTGGGGACTTCGCCCCCGAAAATACCGGGGACCTCTCTCAGGATAAACCCCGCGAGAAATCTATAGGCTGCATCATCTGATGATTCCTTCTTATGCACGGACAGTATCCTTGTTCCCCGTGATCCGCCCGTCAATAAATTGACGGGCTCGTAGCAGAACCCCTACGGGCTAACAACGAGGGTGCTTTCCACCCTTTTGCTTTGAGCCCGGAGGTTCACCTCCGGGCGTACCCTAGATTTGTCCTTTCGAGCGAAGTGAGAAACCCCTAACCTTAATCTTTGATAGCCATAGCTATAGAAACGAAAAGCACCATCCCCTCAGATCCTTCGGCAGCGAATAGACTAGGCATCCTCGCTAAACGAGTGCTAGAATGCCCCTATGCGTGGTGACCTGCCCCAACCCGACCGTGACCGTCTCAGCACACTGACGGCGCTGGTGATCCTGAGTTATGCCTTAATACGAATCGTGGTCCTGCCTATCTTCTCTGCAGAACTCGCTTTCGCAGGTTTGATCTTCGAATTCAAGGTGGATACTCGCCTGATTATGTTGACGCTTGCTGCAGCTCTTACTGTGGCCGGGGCAGACTGGTTGCTCCGTTCCCACCCATCCCTGAAATCAGGCGAGCGGACATTCGAGCATTGGATCGTCCCTGGCTTGACCGCCCTTGCAGCGGGGATCATCCTGACGCGCTTGCCGGAAGGGCCTGCACTTTGGGTCGGTCTAGTGGTTGGGGCTGCACTCTTAATGGCGGTGCTCCTGGCGGAGTTTATGATCCACGATCCAACAGACCCTCGACATGACCTCGCCGCGTTGGTCTTGAGAACCCTGGCCTACCTCCTATTGGTCGGTATTCTGTTCACAATGCATGCTGTTGATTTAAGGTCGGTATACCGTGTCCCGCTGTCATTGGTTGTTGTCACTGTCATCAGTTGGCGACTACTGCAGCTTTCTACATCCGATGATGGCCAGGATGTAGTTTCCGCTCTGATCGTTGGGGGAATCTCGGCACAACTTGTTTGGGCATTGCACTACTGGCCTCTGCCCTCATTTCGATTTGCTTTGATCGTAGGTTTATTTGTTTATGTAAGTAATGGATTAATGGAGACTTTGCGCGCTGGGGAGATGAGCAGAGCACGACTGATCGAGCTTACCTCCGTCGCGCTCGTCGGTTTAACAGGGATCCTCGTGTTTTCATGACAGCGGTTTGTTCAAGAAGGGACGCCTTGTTATCTCAAGCAATGCTTGCAGCGAAACGTCTCTAAGATTCCTCTGACTCGGTCAAGTCCGTCTCTTGCCTTGATTTTTCGTGGTCTTCTTTGATTTTATTTCGAGCACGCCAGCCCACGAGTCGCTCTTCCCCTTTGAATAACCGTTTGATATTCGGGCGTAACGCCCAGATCACTATTAATTCTGCCAGAATTGCATAACCAACATACGCCCAGGGGCCGAGGCCAAGCGCTGCTCGGATGGCGAAGATGATCCCGGCTAGGAATGACACGCTCATCGTTGTCACTGAAGCGTAGCCGATTCCATAGAAGATCGCGCCCACAAGCGGAAGAATGATTAACCCTGCCGGTGGCCATAATCCCACTGCCGCGCCAAAAGAGCACGCGCCTCCCGCTCCGCCCCGCAATTTAATCTTGCCGTCTTCTCGCTGGATCAGGAAGATGGAATAGTTATGTCCTAGAATCGCAAGGGCACCGGCGATTGCCTCGATCCAGGGTTCTCCTCCACCTGTCAATGCACGTGCTACCCAGACCGCTGCAGCAGCTTTCAAGGCATCCGCAATTGCGGTTCCGATTCCCGCCCAAACGCCGGCGACACGCATTACGTTTGTCCCCCCTGTCCTACCGCTATACCATTTTGTGATATCCCGTCTTCTAACGAGCCTTACCATTATTAGTCCGACAGGGATCGATCCCAGTAAATACGCTGCTATGAGCGCGACGACATTCCTAACCCACATAGCTCCTCCTCAAGGCGGTTCCCACATTAGAAAACACCAAAAACCATAAGTTGTTACGGCCCATGCATATTTATTCCGACCGCAACAACTCCCACCACTGGGTCGATCCGATAGGCTTGATAGTTCCATTCTTCATCAAGATGATGCCAGATAACATGAACTGCTTCTGGAAAGGCATTCTCGCGAACATCTGATTCCGAGGGAAACTCCGGTCCATTTGGGTGCGAGTGGAAGATACCGATAAGTTTGCCACCTGCATCTTCGATTTTGAAGAATGCGTCAATCTGCTCCCGGGGGTCCATTTGGAAACGAGTTGATGAGTGCAGCATATTCGTGATGGGCATCACCCACGCTACACGATCAGCGAAGCCTCCTAAGATTCCACAGCCCTCCTCCGGATAGCAGTCTTCGACGTGGCGCTGCATCTCTTCGATTTGCTCGCTCGATAAAGATAGGTTAATGCTCGACATCAAATTCAACAACTCATTGCTTTAGGTGGCAACACGAGAACGAGAGAGCCCTAAGGGATGTTTGCTCCTGATGATCTCGGTTCCACCAACAGGAGACTCCCCTGGAAGTTTCCATTTTAACCAAGCGAGAGTATCCCAGTATACCCCCTTCCGTTAACACCTGAGAGCTGCTCGGCACCCCTTCAACATCTTTGTCGTGATCACGTGTTCGTAAGCTTTTTACCTGAACAGTCTCAGCTATAACAAAAAAAGAGGGAGCCTAAACGGCTCCCTCGATGTTGCGTTCTAATAGTGTGCCCTAACCTTCCAGCACACTATACCCCGGACCATCCGTAAAGAAGTCATAATTTGGTTGGATGTCAGGGGAAAGATCAACGGTCTCTCCAGCCTCAAGAATCTTCGTGTGTTCCAAGTGCACGGCTTCACCGTTGTGGTTCTCTCCATCGTAAACCGTATCGAAGCCAGCAGTTCCTGCCGGCATACTCAGGTATTCACCACCCTTGGCGGCGTAATCGGATGGCACTTCGTCTTCGGTGAAGATCGCCTCAAGCGGGCATTCGGGGATGCACGCGCCACAGTCGATGCACGTATCCGGGTCAATGTAGTACCACGGCCATTTATCGGCCGGTTTCCCGGGAATGATGCACTCCACTGGGCATACCTCTACACAGCCCGAATCGCGAAGGCACAAGCTGGTAATAATATGGGTCATTATTCATACCTCCAGTATGATAATTAAGAGACGGAGCAGGCATTACCCCTATGCCCACTGCAAGACACTTAGCCTTTATAGCACCGTGTACCTTCCTACCAGTTCACGGCTTTCCATCAGCCGGCGAAATAATCTGGTCTGCGTTCTGATACCTAAGGTAATAGGCATGTTCCTAAACGTCAAGTCCCAAAATTGGCTATCTCGCATCGCAAAGATAATCAAGCGCAGGTAGTTCGAGAGGCATTTCCTTTTCCATCATTCCATTCTAAACACTATACTTATCAAAGGAAATAAGCTAGTGCATCTCGAAACGATTTGCGAATGGATTGTAGTCTTCAGAATCAGAGTTTGTCAAGCGAAATGATGTCTATGAAGCAACCCGGAACAACATCCGCATCTGAAGATAAAACCCGAATATCTCCGATTCTTGCATTGGGACTGGGGATCGTCGCTGCCTCCACATCATCCATCTTTATTCGCTTCGCACAAAACGATGCTCCATCTTTAGTAATAGCAGCCTATCGATTATCGATCGCATCTTTGATCCTGGCCCCCTTCCTCTTCCGCCAGCGCGAAAAACTGCGGGAACTCTCCAAGGCACAATATAAATTGGCCTTCCTCTCGGGGCTATTTCTAGCCCTGCACTTCGGCGCCTGGATCACCTCACTCGAATATACCAACGTCACCAGCTCAGTGGTCCTCGTTCAAACGACCCCTCTTTTCGTCGCTGCGTTCTCTCCCCTTCTCCTCGGCGAAATACCTTCGCGTAGAACTTTGATCGGTCTGGGACTAGCATTCGGCGGCGTCTTGATGATCGCATTAAGCGATTACTGTGTTTTCAGTGAGGGGTTTTCATGTATTGCCACAACATCGGACGGCGGAACGAATGTATTGCTTGGCGACCTGCTCGCTCTTTTGGGAGGCGCGGCCGGAGCAGCTTATCTCATCATCGGGCGCCGCCTTCGATCTGATTTTTCACTCCTCATCTATATCGGTCTTGTGTATTCCTCCGCTGCGATCTTCCTGATCATTGCCGTGATTACATCTGGGCACAACCTTTTTGGGTACCCACCGATCACATACCTCTGGTTCCTGCTGCTTGCGATCTTCCCACAATTAATTGCCCATTCCACTTATAATTGGGCATTGCGATACTTACCCGCCACTAAGGTTTCGATCACACTTTTGGGCGAGCCCATTGCTGCAGCTGTTTTGGCCTATCTTGTACTTAGCGAGCTGCCCTCACCCTTACGTATCGCCGGCGCCGCAATGGTTTTATTCGGGGTCGCGTTTTCACTGATCCGGACTGACCCGGGCGGAGCAGCGACCGTTTGATTGCAAATTAAACTTAAACCATCAGAGGAGTTATCAAATGCAGACCAGATGTTATCGTTGCGGCAGAAATTTCCACATCAAGAAAGAGGAAATCGCCTTCGCTCTTGAAGCTCTGGAGGAAAGCGAAGGGAATCATTATAGCGTCCACTGTCCAAGCTGCCGCCATGCCAACCGCATTTCTATCGAACAATTAAGGAAGGCAGCACCAAGAAGCGAAGAAAGTAGCGAGGACGGCAACCAGGAATAACGAGCTGAATACTCCTTCGCGTAATCATTAGAACTTATCAGCGAAGGTGACGCGCTCCTGGCCATTCATCCTGATGGGTGTTACCTCCTTCGATACCGGCTGCAGGATGGCTTATTGATGATTGACGTCTCACACAACACGAGTGACACATCGCTTGAAAGCCCGCTGCTTCTAAATCCCACCCGCCTCCGACATCCCAAATGGCTCCTCGCCTATCGCCAGATCGTGGAGTGACGGATCGCCCCAAATTTGAGCATCACCTTTGCCAGGAGAGAGAATGCAATACTCGGCATTACCTGCTTTGCGCAAGCATAGGAGACAACCATGAACTTCACGACCATCATCACTCCAAATCAGCTCGAACCTCATCTAGAAGAAGCAAATTGGGCGATTTTTGACTGTCGTTTTGACCTCGTTCAACCGCGCTGGGGCGAAGAACAATATTTGGTCGAACACATTCCTGGAGCTGTCTATGTCCATCTTGACGATAACCTATCCGCGCCAAAGAGCGGAACGAACGGGCGCCATCCTCTTCCAGGGATCGAAGTTATCGCAGAATACTTCTCTGAACTGGGCATTGATGAGGGCACCCAGGTCGTTATTTACGATTCGCGCGGAGGGGGTATCGCCGCCCGTTTATGGTGGATGCTCAAATACTTGGGACATGAAGCGGCCGCTGTTTTGGACGGAGGCTTTCCAGAATGGAAACGACTCGGACTTCCGGTCCAGCCCAATCGTGAATTCCGAACCCCCAGACAATTCGAACCACGGTTGAAACCGGATTTAAAGGTCATCGCCGATGAGGTTCTTGAACGAAGATCGCAGAGCTCCAGTCTCATCCTTGATTCGCGTGCGCCAGAGCGTTATCGAGGTGAGGAAGAACCCTTCGACCCTATCGCCGGTCGTATCCCTGGAGCGATAAATCGGTTCTGGCAGACGAATCTCGATGAAGACGGGCGTTTTAGGAGCCCTGACAGTCTTAGAGTGGAATTTGACAGCTTAATCGGCGGCATCGCACCAAAAGATACGATCGTCTATTGCGGTTCAGGCGTAACCGGATGCCATAACGTTCTCTCTATGTCCTATGCGGGAATCCAAGGCGTCAGATTGTACGCAGGCTCCTGGTCCGAGTGGTCAAGCGATCCGAGCAGGCCGATCGAGACAGGGGCGTACATCGACTGAGAAAATGAAGAGCTTATGAATCGCTTTCTCTTTTCTGCCCCCTAAATCCCCCAATGTCCCCTCCGCTCTGCTTCGGGGCTGCACGCGAAGGGACTGTGGGGAACTTATCATCCCGAGCTTGTCGAGGGACCACTCCCCTCGCGAAGCACTCAGAGTGCAGCGTGGAGCACACCCCCTGGATCAAACATCAAGCTCTCAGTTCAAACCAATCATGCAAATCCGAATATGTAGAAATATCGTTATCTCGGACTCTTTTCCTCAACGATATATCCTACGCGTAGAGACGCAGTATGGTGCGTCTTTACAACCACCAACGATACGTTTCCCGACAAAAAAACCTCCCGCAGGTTTGAAACCTGCGGGAGGTTATTGAAGGCTATGTCTTTAGGGCAGCGGGTCGACCCACAGGCCGCTTCCACTGCTCCTCGGAATTACAGTGTGCGCGAACTTTTCATGCTAAACGATTAGAATTACTCATTGAATAAACGTTCCAGTGCGATTAACGCCAGTTTCTGCGCCGCTTCTAGATCGGTCCCTTCATCCCCGCTGTTGACATCAATCTGTAAATAGACATCCCAAAGAAGAACATGAAGACCGTTCCACAATTCCACACCACTGCCCCCCCAAAACGCCTCGTCGCCAATATCTGCGACCGGCTTCGTATACCTATCCGAGACATTCCGCCCTGCGTATAGGTGATCCACTGAATACCCATTCTCCCGGAGGAATGCTTCCATTCCCTCATTGAAGACGACTACGAGGCGGACAACAGGGAGATCTTCTCCATTCGCTCCATGGAAAGTGCAGATCATCTCGTGGATTGGATTATCTGCCGCCTCGAAAGATGATTCACCTAATGGAATACCCAGTTCATCCTCGATCTCATCAGGCATAAGCAGAGAACATGGATCCCTGGGTGTTGTCGGCTCCTGTCTATCTGGGTTGATCTTGCCAGGTTGAATTGCCCCAATTGAGGATGGACGTATGACGAGCGGTGCGCTCTTGCCCAACCCTCTTACGAACAGGAAGGCGACAATGGCCACAAGGAAGATAAAAACCAGGGCAGGAAGCAGCCATCGTGGGATATCTTTCTCTCTCATTGGTTTCCTCTCTAGACCCAACACTGAAGTGTCTTCAAGAACTTATTACCAATACATCATATCTCGATTTCAAGGACTCCGCTGTATTACCAAGCTCTCAGATCCCCTTCATTCCTCTCAGGCGAATGGAGGCACAACACAGCCGAGCAACAACGGGCGCTGGCTTGTAAGGAGATTAACGCAAGCTCGTGTGGCGGAGACTGATCGCTCGCGGTTCAGACTCAAGAATATAGAGCGTTCTCGAGAATGTAATCTGAGACAACTGGGGGGATTAAATATCGATAGGGATGTCCCTCGTGAACACGGCGGCGGATTTCCCTGCCTGAGATCACGATCGGTGGAACGCCCAGAAAAACCAGCTTGTCCCCCAACCCCGGAAGCTCCTCTTCCAATTGAGCCACCTCGTATTCCACCGTGAGGCGATTCATGACACCGATCAAAT
>JAUWDI010000057.1 GCA_030608865.1 Anaerolineales bacterium
TCTTGGGATGAATTTGGAATGGAAGCACGCGTGCGCGTTTCGGAGGGAAAATTGGACGTGCTAGCGGGTGAGATGAAGGCGTGGGAGCAAGCTGGCGCCACCCATATTTCGCTGAATACAATGCGGAGCCAGCTTCGTGGACTCGATGAGCATTTACAGGCGATACGTGTGTTCGCAGAAGCCTTTTTGGATTAGGGCACCCCTCCCTCAATAGACTTTAATTAACCCAGATAGCCAGGCCCATCCCCGCGGCTACAACACCCATCAATACCATTGTCAACCCGGTATGCCCATTCAGGGCGGATTGGTACAGCCCGATGGCCGGGAGTGTGATCATGGCGAAGGCGATGGCCAGGAAAGTGAAACGGTATCGATTTCGGAAAGAGTTGTCATCATTCATAGGGAAGTGACCCAGAGAGCGAGAAGTGTTAGTAAACTGATGAGACCGATGAGAGGAAAAACGTAGACAAGAAGGCTTCGCAGGATTGAGCCCTCCTTTCCTGCTGCATCGGTCGTGCTAGCGCCGACGATGATTTTTGTTGGAGCGATGACAGATCCGAGGGCGCCGCCAGCCGTTTGTGCGGCCAGAATGATTGGCACGCTGAGACCGAGTAGTTCGGCGGTGCGAAGCTGGATGTTGGCGAAGACGACATTCGAGTTTGTGTTCGATCCCGTCATAAACGCGCCTAACCCGCCTATCCAGGGGGAGATGACGGGGAAGAGTAGTCCCATTCCCTCTGACAATCCGCGCGCCAGGGTTTCTGTCATTCCAGCATGTGACATGATGACGGCCATAGAGACCATGGCGGTGATGCCCAGGCTGGAGGGTAACATGCGCTGGACGGTGGTCTTTAGGATGCGCAGTCCAGCGCCAGGGGCGTAAAGCTTGGCGCGAGAGTAGAGGAGGTAAGCGATAAAAGAGCTATAAGCGAGGATCGCTCCGGCATGGCGGAGGAGAGGAATTTCGCGGCCGTAGCCGGCTGGAGTTGCGTACCCAAGCGAGGTGGTGACTGTCGGGAAGTGTACGCGGATGACGATAGAGTTGAGCGCTGAGCGCAGTGGAGCAATGAATTGGATGGCAAGAGTGATGACGACAAGGGCGATATAGCCAGAGAGAGCGAGTAGGAGCATTCGCGACTTCGTACCGACCGGATTCTGTTCGCTAGTTTCGCGGCCTCGGAACCGGGCGATGATAAAACCAACGATCAATCCGGCTGACCCGCCGCCGAGTGCAGCAATATTCCATAAACCGCGTGTTGAGAGCCAGAATTGTGTCCCCCCCATGGCAATGCCAAGTATCAAAATCGGCCAGAGCAATCGGCGTATCGCCCCCCAGCCTCCGGAAATATGTGCGATTTGATAGCCGCAGACCAAGCCGGCGATCGCCAGGAATGCAGCTGCGGGAGGAGCCAAAATCTCCCCTGCATATCCGGTGGAGGCAATGAGTGCCTGAAAAGAGGTAGCTAGCGAGCCAAATGTAACCGACCAGGAATGACCTATGGAGGGGATCAATACGGCGGCTAAAGGAGAAAACCCGAGTCCGACGAGAAGTGGTGCGGTGACTGCCGTTGGCACACCAAAACCTCCCACGCCCTGTAGAAATGAGGCGAAAGCCCAGCCGATGAGCAAGGCTTGCAGGCCGCGGTCTTTTGTCAGTCCCGGAATGGCATGGCTGAGGATTTGAATCGCACCCGCTTCATCTGCAACCCGGTATAAAAGAAATGCGCTCCATGTGATAAGAAGGACATCGCTGGTTAATAACAGAGCCTTAACATGGGCCAGGGCGATCAGGTCTATCCCGGCGCCGAACCGCAGGAGTGCCACAAGTAGGGCTACAAACCACCCGGCAGGACCCGCCTTGGCAGCCCCCCAACGGAATCCGACCATCAATACAATAATTACCAGGATAGGGAGCAGGGCGAGGAGCCAGTCGATGAGCATGGGCTTATTTTCAGAGGCGATGGCGATTATAGCATGGAGCACGGGGACCGAAAGTCAGGCGGAGAAAGTGGGGTCGGCTGGGTTGGTTGTCTGCCTCCAGTAATGAGCGGACTAACGAGAATTCCTTCACTTTTTTCTCGCCGGACACCGAATTGGGGTGGAAATTGACCTTCATTAGCCGCTTAGTCCTAGACAGCGTAGGGATTCCGTAGGGCAGTCGTGGTGGATCAGGCACGCGTCTCTGGTGTTGATTCATATATAGTATAGGAAGAAGGGCGATATCTCTTCTTCTCCTCCTTAAGAGAGGGCCGGGGTCGGCGTCCCCGGCTCTCACGATTCTTCTGGGTTTTCAATCTGACAGAGCCCATTTAGCGCATTGGTCGATCCCCCTACTTTTTATCTTAATTACGATGTTGTTCGTTCCATCGCGCTGGCGATGGGTCTTCAGTCAGGTGACGGGACGGTGATGTCCTCAGCAGGTATGGAGACGATGTGGAGCGTCACCGGACGATCGAGAGCCTCCACAAGATCATTGCGAAGATATTCAGCCATATCCTCCGTGAACGCACTAAGGGTATTGAAGGTCACATCTACGCTGACATCGTCATCACCTTCGCTGACGTCAAATTGAACCAGGCGCAGGCTGGGATTTGTCTCTACGTAATTCTGGAGAGTCGTTTCAACAGCCTGGTAGGTTTGAGATTCGCGAGCGGTGTTAATGAAGACAATTGCCAGCGGGATCATGATGGCGATCAGCATCACTAAGGATGTGGTTAGCCCGAAACGCAGTCTTGCCTTTTGTTCGGCTCCCGGGGTAGGCCGGAAACCAAGCAGGAGAAGCGTAATGGCGCCTGCGAAGGCGATAGCGATAAGGTTGGTGATGAAGAGCAGGCTCGCGCCCCCGGCGATGTTGGCGTCCCACATAGCGATACCGATGCCAATGACGCCAAGCGGCGGCACGAGTGCAGCCGCGATGGCCACACCCGGGAGTGCTGTCGAGACGTCCTCGCGGGCGACAGCGTAGGCTCCGGCTGCGCCGGAGACAAGCGCCACTGCCAGGTCAAACAGATTAGGATTAATCCTCGCTGTAATTTCATGTGTGACGCTGCGCAGCGGCGAAAGAACGGTGAGTAAAACCGCCAGCCCAATAGCGAGCGCAATCCCCTTTAGAGCAGATTCAAGGGCGATCTTCAGCAGACGAATATCTCCCCGGACGATAGCCAAACTGATTGCGAGGATGGGGGTAAATAGAGGCGCCACGAGCATTGCTCCGATGATGACCGCGGTGCTTCCCTGAAGCAGGCCATATGTAGCGATCATCGCTGCAAGGCCCATCATGACAAAGTAATCTGTGTCCGGCTGGGCGCCTTGATAAACTCCTCGATAAACCTTAGCTTGTTCTCTACGCGTGAGTTTGGGAAGCGACCGGAAAAAACCGTCCCAAACCCGGCGGAGCCAAAAACGAGGTAAACCGCGAAAGCTCTTGGTTATAACAACGGGGGTTGGACATGCTCGGGCAGTTTTCTCTGGAAGTGCGCCGAAAAGGACCTGGTCGATCAGGCTTTCTTCAGAGGCGCCCATGATCACCAGGTCGCTCTCAGATCCGGCTTGAACGATTCCGTCAACGATTGTGTGTGCACGCACAACATGGCTTTCGATGGGGAACTGGCTCATATCGGCAGTCGAGGCATCGACTTGTGGAAGCGATGAGAGCTGTTCCCGCAGCGCCTCGATCGTGCTTTCGATTCTTTTCTTGCCTTCCTCAACTTCACTCTCGGTAGCGTCAGGTCGGGTGACATACACCGTCTGTGTTGTCGCATCGAATTCTCGGGCGAGCAAGAGAGCAAGCCGCATCGCTAGTGGAGCATGAGGTCCGCCGGCGGTGGGAATCAATATACGCTTGATTTGAAAGGGCGGATTTACTATGTCCCCGTCAACTTGTTCCTCTTCTACTTGCAGCGACGATAATCGCTCGGGGTGATAGGCGATCACGGCAACGTCACAGGGGGCAGAGTGCACTACGGGATCCAATATCCTTCCTGTTCGCGTGCCCTCCTTAGGAGTCTCCATCGGCCAAGACATGAGAATCAGGCTGCAATTTTCTTCGACCGCGGTGTCGTTTATGCCCTGGGCGACGTTGCTTGCCAGGCGGGTGATGGGATATGTCGGTACGCTGTTTCTCGAACTCTCGCGTGTAGACCATTTAAAAAGCGTATTCCGCTCCTCGGCTATCCTCCGCCCCTCCTGAATGGCAAGAGGATCGGCGGTGGGAATGACTTGGAGCGGGACGACATCTCCGTTGGTTTGGCGAGCGAGGGCGTTGGCAAGCCCTAAGACGAATCGACGTTCCACTCCGCTGCCGAGGGGAACGAGAACACGAAAGGCACCCTCTTGTCTTTTGGCCTCGGGGTCTTGGCCAAATACAGTGACCCCGAGTTGGGCCTCGAGAAGGTGAGGCCGGGCGTATGCGAACAAGAGCACTGATCCTATGGCAATCCACACGGCAGCACCCAACAGACCTACAGGCACTAATCCAAAGAAGAGAACGATGCTGAATGTGAGCGCCAGGAGCGGGACAAGGGGGAAGAAGGGGATGACGATTGTCCTACGCCGTTCAGGCTCTGTTCGTCGGCTGCGGATCGCTGCAAAGTTGACAAGAATCACCAGGACGAGGAAGAGGCCGGCGGAGATCTCGATCAACCATGCAAACGGCATGAGCAAAATCAGTAATGAGCCCATCAGGGTCAAGGTGATGAAGATGTAGGGCGGCAAACGGAAAGGACGGCGGATTCGGGTGAAAATGCGCGGCAGTGCTTCCATGCGGCTGAGCGAATAAAGCACGCGGGCGCTGGTGAGCATGCACTCACTTGCCGCGAGAAGGAGCGCGAATAAAACGATACCAACGGTCAACCACGTTCGAAAATCCCCGGTACTGTAGAGTGAGCGGGTTACGGCCGCTGGTTCAAATAGAAAGGAATATGTTGGAAGTGCGGGAATAATGAACTGGGCAGAGATCAGCAGGAGGCCGCCCACAAGGAGTGTTACCCACAAGCCCTGGGGCAGACGGACGTGGGGCATGAGAATGCGTCGCCGGGAAGATGTGATTGCCTCTAAACCAGCGAAAAGAGTTATTGAAGAGGCGATGGCAAGAAGGTAGTTTCTTGCCGAGGAGTCGGACAAAGTGGAATATGAGACTGGTTCCCAAGAGGGGAGAGCGCTGATCAGAAGAGCCACAATTAACACAAGCAGTACCAATAAAACCGACGGGAGTATCCCCTGGCGAGGTAGAAGATGGAAGAGATTTATTAGTACCAATATGATGAGCATACCCACAGCGGCTAATGCTGCGTAGACTTCAATTTCAGGGAATAGAGCGGCAAGGGATCTGGACGCAGATTTCAAAAGCGCAGCACACAGCAATAAATTGGCGGCAAGGGAAGACCAAGCGGCAATAAACCCCCACGACTTCCCCAGTGATTCGTGGACTAGCGCGTGGATGCCGCCGCGCTCGCCGCTTCCTCCCAGAAGTTCATGGATATTTAGGAGCGTCAATCCGAGGACGAGAATGGCGAGCAGGGCAGGTGTCGCCGATTGAATACCACTTTCGATGATGATATGAACGGGGATGATGAAAGATAAGCCCAGCGCGACGGCCAGCCCAACCGCTGAAACCTGGGTTATGCTTTGCAGGTGCCGACTCAGGCGGAGTTCACCAAGAAAACTTTTGGTTTTATCTTTCATTTATTTTTCCACCTGCAAGACCGCACGCGATCAGGCGGGCGTATGAGAAACACCTTCCCTGATACGGGGCAAGCTTTGCAACAGTGTACCCCGATCTTGTTGAAGTGCCAGCGTGAGATTCTCGCAATGTGCTGATATATCTGAGTAGCTGTTATTTACCTAAACCACTGTATAATCGCGTCTCGTGGACGAATCTGAATCATCAGCCAGCCGTCAGATCGCACGCGCCAGTGGTGTGGTCATGGCGGGCTTCATTCTCTCAAGCCTGCTGGGCTTAATCAGCCAGGTGCTGATAACCCGCACCTTCGGCACGAGCGCAGAGATCGATGCTTTTACCGCTGGCAATCGTATAACCGAGCTCATCTTCAATCTCATGGCCGGCGGGGCGCTTGCTTCCGCCTTTGTGCCCACATTTACCAGCTTTCTCACCCGCAATCAGACGCAAAGAGCCTGGCGATTGGCATCCTCGATCGCCTCGTTGCTTTTTGTTGGTCTCGGGGTTGTTTGCGCTTTGGCCTGGATCGCGGCGCCGTGGTTGGTCCAAAACATCCTTGCACGAGGGTTCGATGGTCCACAGCAGGTGCTGACTGTCTCGCTGTTGCGGGTGATGCTGATCTCTCCCGTGATCTTCAGCCTGAGCGGTCTGGTGATGGGTATTCTGAATGGCTATCAACGTTTCTTCCTGCCCGCCATTGCCTCGGGTTGCTACCGCCTGGGATTGATTATTGGCGTGTTGTTTTTGAGTCCCCAGATGGGGATCTTCGGTCT
>JAUWDI010000160.1 GCA_030608865.1 Anaerolineales bacterium
CTTCAGCATATACGTCTCGCCGAGGGAATATCCCATCTTGCGGTAGTAACCGCGGGTTCCGAGGGCAGCGATCACCGCCACTCGTTGATACCCGGCCTTAGCGGCGATGGTTTCTGCTTCCTTCATAAGATCCGAACCCAAACCAGCGTGCTGGGCAGCACCATTCATCGTCGTGCCCACTTCTAGAGACTGCCCGTATACGTGCACTTCGCGAACAATCGCCGCACCTTCTAGGTCGTCCAGTTCTGTGTCCGGTGACCCGGGTTCAGGAAGGGAGAGGCGTAGATAGCCAGCCAGCTCATCCTCTGGTGTTGAAAACGAGAGAAAATGCTCCTGCGCGCCGCTCGCCTGGTATGTCAATTTTGAAAACTCAAGGCTTGCAGGATCGATTTCCTTGCCTCGCACCTCGCGGCAGCGGATGCACGAACAGTGAGATTCGCGTCGCTTCAACTCCTGCTGGATGTCCTGGCGCAAACTGGTTCGTTTATTCCCGGCAACAATATGTGTCGAGGGGATGTCGCGAATGATGCGATTAACGCGGCAGTAGCGGGGGATGTCGGGTTTCAGATCGGCAATGAGTTCAATCAGTTCCTCGGTCGTATAGGGCTTGTATTCCCCACGCTCCCAGACTTCATAGAGCTCGGTGTTCTCTAACAATTGGCAGGGATAGATCTTGATTTCATCAGGTCGCAAATCCGGATCATCCCATAAGTGTGTGAAATCACGGCGATCTGATGCAAGCGTCGCACCCAGTAAATTGGGCATCCAGTGCAGCACGATTTTAAAACCCGCGGCGCGCAATAGGCCCATGGCCTCCCGGGATTGAGCAACCGTATGCCCGCGTTCGTTCAGCGCCAATATCTCATCATCGAGGCTTTGGACCCCCATCTGCACCTTGGTCACTCCGAGCTCTCGCAAGCGAGCGATCTCGCGATGGTTGATAAGATCTGGACGGGTTTCAATCACCAGGCCGACATTCTTATGGACTGCTCCTTCATTAGCTTGCTGCGCATCATGCAGATCCGGTGAATCGAAGCCGTTCATGGCATCTAGACAGCGCTGGATGAACCACTTCTGATAGTCAAACGGATAAGCACTCCAGGTCGCACCGAGGATCAGGAGCTCAATTTTCTCCGTTGGGTGACCTATCGCTTCCAGCGCCTCGATTCTAGCGATCGTCTGTTCGTAGGGCTCGAAGGCGTGATGGAGAGCGCGCATCGCGCCGGGTTCATCCGAAAGATAGGATTTTGGCATGCGCTCTTCAGTTGGGCAGAAGATGCAATTTCCTGGACATGGATAGGGTTTCGTGAGAACTGTTACGGTAGTAACGCCAGACAACGTCCGCATAGGTTTCATACGTAGACGCTGGATCATCTCCTGCTCGAACAGCCATGTGCCAGAATCCGTCAAGCCCCGATAGGTGTGAATGAGCACATGTTTCCCGATGTAGCCCCCGGCCGACAAGGGGTGATGGCGGACCGCATCCTTAACCGAAGCGCCGGCGCGCATCTCCTCCAGGATTAACCTGGCGAGTTCGACTTGTTCGGATGTGTAGTTGCGGGCATCCTGCCACGCCTTTTGGGGGTCCATCAGCGTATAATCCAGGGTATGAGAGATGAAGTTACCACCAGACTCCTTCAGCTCAATAGTGAATTCTACCAAACCTTCGCCGATCACTTCTCTCAGACGCGAGAACGTTTACAGCCCGGCGTTCTCAAAGCGCTAGAGAACCTTCCGTCGGAAGCCCGGGTCCTGGATCTCGGCTGCGGGAACGGCGAGCTTGCACTCGAGTGGCTCAGTCGCGATCCGGCGGGACGTTATATCGGAGTTGATTCGAGCTCCCTCCTTTTGGAAATCGCCCGGGAAAAGGTCCGGGATCCACGAGTTTCTTTCCACGTTCTGGACCTCGCTAATCCTTCATGGCCAGATGTACTAGAGAAGGAACTAGCAATCCCGCTCAGGGAGCACATCGATCGCGTCCTTTCCTTCTCCGTGCTGCACCATCTACCAGACGCTGCACTCAGGAAACGCCTCGCCTTGCAGGTGCATCGAATTCTCAACGACAGCGGTCAGTGGATCCATTCCAACTGGAATTTCCTGGCCAGTAAACGCTACCAGGCGCGCATCCTGCCCTGGGAGACCATCGATCTGAGTGATGACGATGTCGAGGAGGGCGATTATCTTTTAGATTGGCGTCGCGGCGGCTATGGCCTGCGCTATGTCCACCACTTTACGCCTCCCGAGTTGGAGGCCCTCGCCGGAGAGACGGGTTTCACCGTCCTTGATACGTACCATTCCGATGGCGAAGGCGGCCGGCTCGGGCTTTACCAGGTCTGGGGAAAAGTTTCGTTCTGAAATTGAGACGTGCGGAAGCGTAGTTACTAGCCGCAGGCAGAGCCTGATGACTCCCGAGGATTCAAGTTATCTGTACTTATTCCTCTGTTTCTTGCCCTAAATAACCTGTTTCTTTGACTCGCCCCAGACGCCATGGTAGAATGCTTTCGTTCAGGAGGGGGTCGTACGGACCTCGGAGGGATGGCCGAGTGGACGAAGGCGGCGGTCTTGAAAACCGCTGTGGGTTTACGCCCACCGGGGGTTCGAATCCCTCTCCCTCCGCCTTGATAATTTATTCATCAGGGGAGGTGCCGGAGTGGCTGAACGGGGGCGCCTGCTAAGCGCTTGTAGGGGCTTTAACCTCTACCGTGGGTTCGAATCCCACCCTCCCCGCTAAGCTGCCTGACAATTGAATACCCATGCCCTCGTAGCTCAGTGGATTAGAGCACTTGCTTGCGGAGTAAGGGGCCACAGGTTCGAGTCCTGTCGGGGGCGCTGAAAAGGTCGCTTTCTGGTGAAAGCGACCGATCTTTTTGAAAGGACAACTAAGCCGCGTCTGTTCTCTTTCCAATATCTCTCAAGATGGGCTTTATTTAGAACTGATCTGTCGGTCAGTACACTTAAAGCTTCCACTCGTGGGAGATGTAAGAGTAGCGGTATTCTCATTTTGTCATGTTGGAACAAAGAATCAACTAACGCCTAACAATCGCCATTTATCCTTTGTTTCACTTCGTAGTTGAATCCAGACTTTAAGAACGTCAATGAGATTCTGCAAGAAGTCGACTCTTAGTTTTCTTCTCCTCTTTTGGATTCAAATAAGGTTCAAAAATCGTCCATTTCAGTTTACAATAAACGGTATTACAGGAGGTTATCTTCATGAACCATGAAATTTTCAATATTATCTCTTCACACTTCACAATCGCTCTTCACCCACCAGCCGGATTCAAAGCTTA
>JAUWDI010000087.1 GCA_030608865.1 Anaerolineales bacterium
TTCGACACAGTCGCACCTTCACGGTAACAGCACAGCACCGGTTTTTCGCGCTCGAGCGCTACGGCAAGCTCATACCCTACCCCGTGCGATGGTGTGCTCACCTCCGCAATCAGCGCATCACAGCCCTCTATCCAGGCCATATCCCGCTCATAGACTTCTCGGGCGTCTACAACCCGCTCCAAATCCATCACCTCCGGATGAGCGAGGTGCGCAGTGGGCACGACGTGCCCAATCGCCAATAGATGATCCACAATCGTCATGTAGACCGATTCGTCCTGCCTCCCTCCAGTGAGAGAGCATGAGAAATAGATATTCATCGCCCGGTTATTCCCTCCACGTTGATTCCTCAATAAGAGTGAGAGCCGCCCTCGCTCCACATCATCGCCCATTCGCCGGCGGCAGGCGATTGAGCTGTCTGTCTCAAGCCAGACACTTCTTTTTCTCTCTGACGAGGACGCGACGGGCATCATACCATGCCCGATGTTCGCGCCGCCGCTCATTTATCCATCGTGAAGACAACCATCAAAGGTATTATTTCGCACATATCTGTTATCAATGACCTTTTCCGGGCTTTCTACTTGTGCTAATATCAACCTACCAAAAGGACATATTATGGTAGATACCCGCGACCCCCTACGCTTTCTTCAAACAGAGGTCTCCCGACTAAATCAGGAGAATCAAGAGCTACGAGATGAGCTGACTATCCTGCGCTCCTCCGTGCGCGGCTTAAGCGCCATCCAGGATCTGATCCAGCGCATGGGACCTCAAACCAACCTGATCCATGTTCTTGATGATCTATTAGGATCCGCTTTGGCAGTCTTGGGGACACGCGATGGCTCGCTTCTCTTGCGAGACGATGATACTGAGGAACTGGTATTCGTTGTTGTCCGCGGCGAAGCACGTGATCGTCTTCAGGGCTACAAGCTGCCGCCCGGGAAGGGCATCGCCGGATGGGTGGCGGATAATCGTGAGCCCGCGATTGTCCTCGATGTGCGCAAAGACCCTCGTTTTTTCACCAAGGTTGATGAAACTATGGGTTTTCACACGCAAGCCCTGGTTTGTGTGCCTCTCCTTGAAGGCGAGCGTGTTCTCGGCGTGATTGAAGCGATCAACAAACTCGGTGACCGAGATTTTTCAACCGAAGACCACCATTTACTGATGGTCGTGGCACAACTTGCTTCTATGGCGATCCAACGCGCCGAAGCCTTATCCGACGTAAAAGACTAAGCTCGCAGGTGAGCGCCGAGCTCTTTCTTTAACGCCTTAACGATCTTCTTCCGCAGCCCCGCCACTTCTTCATCTGTCAACGTCCGATCCAGAGCCTGATACGTCAGGGCATAGGCCAGACTCTTCTTCTCCACCTCGATTTGTTCTCCCCGGTAGAGATCGAAAAGACGGATATCCTCGAGTAGATCCCCTCCTGATTTCCGGATGACAGCAAGGACTTGTTCGGCTGGGACTGCCTCATCGACGACGATCGCCAGATCTTCAAATACGGGCGGGTACGTCTTGACCAATTCCACGTCCATCGATTCAGGGATCGCGCGGATTACCGTTTCCACATCCAATTCTGCAGCTAGAAGCGGGAATGCCTGAAAATCGTAGCGTTCCTTCACCAGAGGGTGAAGCTCTCCCATAACACCCACTTGCTTTCCATCGATCAATATCCGCGCGCATTTTCCGGGATGAAACGACGGGTGTTCACCCGGGGCATACTCGACAGCTCCGACTTTAAGCCCGGCGAACAACGCCTCGAGAATTCCCTTTAAATCGAAAAAGTCGAATTCCTTTGATGATGGTTCCCGCCAGGAAGGCAGTGAGCGCGGTCCGGTTAGCGCTATGGCAAGTTTGAGCGGTTCAATAGGGAGTTCGCCATCTTCGGCAGACAAATAAACCGGTCCAATTTCGAACACGGCGATGCGCTCCTGGAAACGGGCATTGCTTTCCACGATTTCCAGCACGCTTGCTAATAGGCTGTGGCGCATGACCACCCGGTCGACGCTGATAGGGTTCTCCAGTTGGATGTACGGTCTATCGTCGGGTTTTCCCCCGGCCGGCAAAATTCTAGTTTCATGGTCTGGGGTTGTCAGGCGATAGGTTACGATTTCCTGTAAATCAAGACCAGCGAGCAGGTTTCGGATTTGCTCCTCACGCTCTAAGGCTTTGTTGCTGTACTGAGGTGGGAGCTCATCAGAGATCATTGTCTCCGGCAGAAGATCGTAGCCATAGATCCGTGATACCTCCTCCATCAAATCTGCCACGCCAACGATGCCCTCACCGATATCCATGCGATGATCTGGCGTTGTCACCTGCAGTTTTTCTCCCTTGCTTTCGATCTCAAAACCGAGCCGACCAAGTATTTCCTCGATAGCATCTACCTCAAGTCGGATTCCGAGAGAGCGCTCCACGTCAGCTGGGGAAATCTCCACAATCGACGGCTCTGGTGGCAATGGATATTCGTCAACAAGCCCCTGGGCGATTTCGCCACCGGCAAATTGTTGAATCCAGGACAAGCCGCGCTTGACCCCCCGTTCTGCCATCGCCGGAGGAACTCCGCGCTCGAACCGGTAGGAGGCCTCGGATTGCAGATTCTGTGACCCTGCCGTTCGGCGGATATTGATGTAATTCCAGGCAGCCCCCTCGAGCAAGACCCGGGTGGTCTTCTCGCTTACCTCCGACTCGGCGCCTCCCATCACGCCGGCGATTGAAAGCGCCCCGGCGGTATCGGTAACTAAGACCGTGAAATCGTCCAGTGACCGTTCGACGCCGTCGAGGGTGGTTATTAGCTCCTTCGATTCTGGATTCCGAGTGATAATCTCTGGAGCTTTTCCTCCGGCGCGCTCGACGAGGACATCGAAGTCAAACGCGTGCAGAGGCTCGCCAATTTCTAGCATGGCGTAGTTCGTGGCATCAACGATATTGTTGATCGGCCTCATCCCTGCCAATTGCAGACGGAGCTGTACCCAATACGGGCTGGGGCCAACATCCACCCCCTCGACAAGCCCCAGGACGAAGCGCGGGTTCAATTCGGGGTTGCGGATATCGATGCTCACCCGCCCCTCGATCGCAGGACCCTTCCCGTCGACTTCGTAGGAGGGCACCTTCAGAGCCGCCCCCGTCAGCGTAGCCACCTCCCGGGCCACCCCGAGGATATTGGCATTACGGGCTACATTAGGCGTGAGCGTAATATCCAGGACCGCGTCGCCCATGTACTCCACGAGCGGCTTCCCGGTCGGCGCATCCTCGTCGAGGACGATAATGCCCTCGTGTTCCTCGGAGATGCCGAGTTCTTTCTCCGAACATGCCATCGAATACGACTCAACCCCGCGGATCTTCGCCCGCTTGAGCGTGAAAGTTTCCCAACCAGAGATATGACCATCGAAAAGTGTGGCTCCTTCGCGTGCGTAGGCTACCTTCAGAGGGTTCTTCAGGGTTCCCTGCCCTTTGTAGGGGAAAAGGTTGGGGGCGCCGGTGAGCACAATGTGTTCCTGTTCACCATCATCTAAACGGCACAGCACCAGGCGATCGGCGTCTGGATGAGGCATGACTTCTAACACCGCACCGACGACGAATTTCTCTGGATCCCATGCCAATCCAGTAACATTCGTTCCGATGCTCCGTTTGCGATCGGTATGGCCCTCTACTTTTCCCTCTGGAAGTGGAAGGCCGACAAAGCGAATCTCCTCCACCTCCAGCCCTGCCAGAGTTAGCCTGTGGGCCAACTCGGGAATTGAAAGTTCAATGTCGACAAACTCACGCAGCCAAGTTATGGGAACCTTCATGAAACCTCCCTTATCATCTAATTTAAAGCCCGATGGGGGCTCAGAATTGCTTCAGGAATCTCAGATCATTCGCCCAGAAATTGCGGATGTCGTCTATGCGGTGAATATTCATGGCGATCCGTTCCGTTCCCATGCCGAAAGCAAAACCGGATACCATCTCGGGATCGTAGCCCCCGTTCGCCAGCACGGTTGGGTGGACCATGCCGCAGCCCAGAATTTCCAACCACCCGGTCTTCTTGCACACCCCACATCCCTCACCGTCGCAGACGAAACATTCGATATCCATCTCGGCTGAGGGCTCTGTGAAGGGGAAGTGGCCCGCTCGAAAGCGCGTGCGCACCTCGTCTCCATAAAGACGGCGAGCAAAGGCGACGAGCGTTCCTTTCAGGTCGGTGAAGGTGATGTTCTTTCCGATTGCCAACCCTTCGACTTGATTGAATTGAATCTCCGACCGGGCCGAGATCTGTTCGTAGCGATAGCACATCCCGGGCAGGATTACGCGTATCGGCTCCGGGGCACGCTCACGCATCACGAGTATCTGCCCTGGAGAAGTGTGCGTTCGTAAGAGCACGCCCTCTCCTTTGGTGTAGAAGGTGTCCCAGAGGTCCCGTGCAGGGTGAAAAGGGGGAATGTTCAAGAGGCTGAAGTTATACTCATCCGTCTCCACCTCACGTGAACGGTAAATTTGGAAGCCCATCTCGGCGAAAATCGCATAGACACGGCGAAGCATCTGGTTGGCGGGGTGGATCCTGCCGTGCGACACGCTGCGGCCGGGCAAGGTGACATCCAGTCGTTCTTCCCTCAAGCTTCTTTCTACCGCAGCTTGCTGCATGGACGTTTCGCGCCCTTCATAGGCGGCTTCTAAGGCCTTCTTGACCTCATTCGCTCGTCGCCCAACAGCAGGACGCTCCTCTTTCGACAGCTCCCGCAGACCTTCTGTGATCTTTCCCAGTTCGGCCCCACGCCCTAAGTAGCTAACCTTCCAGGCTTGAAGCGTGGGTTCATCCAACGCCTCCTCCAGGTCCTTTAGCGCTTTTTGTTCAAGTTCGTCCAGACGTTTCAGCATGGATACTCCTTTCCACTCACACGCGCCATTTCAGACGGCGCTTTAAACAAAATACCCCCGCCCGATCAAGGGACGGGAGAGCAATCCCGCGGTACCACCCTTGTTGACCCCGAAGGGCCCTCTCAATCCCGACGGCCGCTGCTGTAAATCCAACCAACGGCGATCGGGTCCCCGTCATTAACGGTGGGGTTCCGGCCCGAACTACTGGCCTCCTGCGAGGCGTTCCCCCGGGCGGCTCATGAGGGAACTTCAACGGAACTCTCTCGGGCCAGGGTTCCAGCCACGCCCCAGCCTCTCTGGCGAGTTCGGTCCGCCTACTTTCCTCAGTCTTAGCCTTTCTGTGTCAATTCTACTTCATAATTATGCTTAATTCACCTTCACTGTCAATAGAGTTTCCCTCATCATCCAACATCTCAGGCGTTCTTTGAACCTTCCTCAGGGAACCTTTCTGCATCCCCTTTCGTCTCAAGCATGAGGGTCCACTCTTGAACGAATGGAGATAATCATGAAGACGAAAAGATTGCCGTATCAACTCACACTC
>JAUWDI010000174.1 GCA_030608865.1 Anaerolineales bacterium
GAAAAACAAATAACAGGCGCTTACCAATCAAATGGCCACGGAGAGGCATAATCATTCACCAATGGATGCCCGAAACGGGTCTCAGGTTGATCGAATAGATCGGTCCAGCGTCTTGGATTTTCCATATCCATCTCAAATCGGATGGGTTCAGCCCCGATTAAAGCTAACCGCTCCCAATCTGCTTCAATGAGATTCAGAGGGTTATAGCCAAATGCGTGAGTCTCGGAGTCACGAATCTCCAGATGGATATGCGGGCGAGAAATACAGGTGCGATCCGGGTCTCCGCTTAGGGCCACAACTTCACCAGCAACGACTTTCTGTCCAATCTTCATTCGAGAGCGGACCAACAAGTGGCCATAAAATGATGCGTAGCCATTGGGATGGTTGATAAGTAAATTATGTGGACCGGCGCCATGCCAACTATCGACAGAAAACACAACTCCATCGCCAATTGCCCTCACCGGCGTACCGCAAGGAGCTGCCAGGTCGAGACCAAAATGGAGCCCCTGACCCCCATAATAAACATTGTTCCGGAAGCGATATGCGAATGTCGTATTCCCATATGCTTGCAGAAAAAACCAGGTATCGGGTCCAGGCGGTCCTGCAAAGGGCATGATGAAGGGCCGCTCTTGTGGTGGAAACGGGTCAGCGCTCACCGCACTAAGCCCTGTGGTTGCCAGGAGCAGAGCGGTGAGCCCCAACATGATGCACACTCGAACTTTAACTCTTACAGACATATCTCTTCCGTTACTTATTTCGTTCTACCAGTTCCGCTGGACCACGCGGCGGGAATATTTGGTCCTGGACCTCTGGCGCGAATCTCCCAACCAGATCGGAAGTAAGCGCGTTTTCCCTGCAAACCTCAGCGAAGAAATCAGCGCTCGGTCGTTTTGTCCGTTTTTGTGTCCTGGGATCAAGTGCCCAGAGCCCAAATCGCTGAGTCCAACCCCGCTCCCATTCGAAATTATCGACCAGAGTCCAATGGAAGTAACCTTTCACGCGCCAGTTGAAATTCACAGCATGCCATAGCTGCTGGAGATGGCTGGCGAGATAGCGGGGCCTGATCACATCCTCACTGTCCTCAATGCCATTCTCCATGACGTAGATCGGCTTTCCATAACCATGTGCCCATCGAAGTGCATCCCAGAATCCATCCGGTTTGTTAGCAATAAACCCCGTTGGGCTGAGATCCGCATCTTCGGCAAACCCTCCGGCTTGGAAGATCGCCGATGGTTTAGATAATTGGATTGAAACCTGCTCCTTAGTGTAGTAATTCAAACCGAGAAAATCCTGTGTTCCCCGAGCCTCAGGAACGCTTTCTCGCATCTGTAGGAACCGAATTTTCCCATCCGTGACCGCTCGAGGGAAGACATCGTTGAACCCACGGCTTCGTAATTTCGCAATCATTCGGTTGAACGGCAAGATTCCTTCCACAGGCTCGAACCCCCGATAATGGTGGGCAAGCCCAACAGAAGCAGATGGTTGGAGTCGATGGATCGCGTGGTAAGCAGCCGCATGCGCTCGTATAAGGTGCCTGATCACCGTAGGAAGAGTTCTGAGATCACGCCCGCCGGGGGGAAAGATCCCGTCCACAAAAGCCGAGTAGGCATAGACATTTGGCTCATTGATGGTGATCCATATCTTTACGATATCTTTCAACGCTGTGACGACTTTCTCCACATAGCGTTTGAAGAGTTTGTCGATCTCTGGATTAAGCCAGCCCCCTCGTTCAGCTACCCAGCTTGGGTTCGTAAAATGATGCAGCGTTACCATCGGCGTGAGCCCTCGCTCTACCGCCCCCAGAAGTATTTCACGGTAGCGTTCAATTGCGGCTTCGTCCCAAACTGCAGGACTGGGTTCTACGCGACTCCACTCAATCGACATCCTGTGCGCGTTTTGAAAGGATTCAGCTGCTCGATCGAAATCCTCTGCCCAGCGACCTGCCCACCAATCACATGCTTTCCCGGACTTATGCCCGTGCAAGATTCGATCCGGTTCCTGCTCCCAATCCCACCAATCATTATCACGGTTCTCGCCCTCAACTTGGTGAGATGAAGTCGCCGTTCCCCATAAGAAACCCTGTGGGAAATGAAGGTTTGCTTGAATCATTCCACTTCCTTCACTTTCACGCTTGATGCGTCGCGGTTAAGGCGGATCTGAGCGAAAAGGGTGCGCACATTCGTCGGAGAAAATCCAAGATCGAAGGCATCTTCAAAGGCAGAATAATCATCATCCGCTACACGGAACAGGATTCGTATCCTCTCTTTCAGGAGATCCTGGATCAATGCTGCCAGCACCGACTTTGTGAAACCCCGACGGTATCCCGATGAATCTGACTCCACATATATCTCTGCGGATTGAGAACTCATCCAATTAATCCCCGAGGCAGCGTGCCCCTCTCCCTGGGATTGAATCTCAAAGCGGGGAGAACCACCTAGCCCCTCACTTTTCTGTACCAAGACATTAATTACCGGTTGAAATCTCTTTGAATCCAGTCTCAATAAATTCAATACGGAAATCGGCTCGATATCGGCGATGTCGAGTAATGATTCACTTTGCTCAATTGGCAGATAAATTAAATAGGATCGACCAGGATCGAGTGCTCCGGCAATCAGTGTTCTAATCGCTTCATCTGTCGCCGTAAAGGGTATGAGTAGAGGTTTGAAAAGATCCAACCCCGTACTCGCAATAGCCATGAAACCGCTCAGTACTTTGCCGTTGGGATAATAGCCAAAAATTGAGACACGTTCGTCTGGGTGTTCTAGTCCATAGTATGCCGCCATCGCATCGGAAGTGGAATGGATATCCACAAGATTCCGAAGCTTTTGTCGTTCTTCTCGAGGGATGAGTTCAATCGCAGTCATTTTGAAAGAGATTCTATAGGCGAGGCTGGTCGTCGCCAAGCCAGAGGGGCATATCTTCCGGGACATAACTCTTCAAGAAAAGCTTCACTTAAGCATAACTTCTGGGTAGATGCTTATACCGGCAATTTCAGGTCCAAGGCTAAAAA
>JAUWDI010000102.1 GCA_030608865.1 Anaerolineales bacterium
CGGAGAAATTCACGTTGAGCAGGGATTAGGGCAAATGATTCTGTTGTTGCCATCTGCGGACAACATGGACATTAATCTCGATGGGGGCATAGGCGAGATACGAGTTGTGATTCCTGAAGATGTGGGTGTTCGCTTTCGTGCCAGCGTTGGCATTGGGAATGTGTTGGTTCCAAGCGACTATACACGCGATGGCGATTTCTATCTCTCACCAGGCTATGCTGCCGCTGAGAACCAGATCGAAATGGTCATTGACCTGGGTATTGGCAGTGTGCAGGTGCGCTGAATGGATTCCAACGCTAGTTTCCCGATGATCCTTGGTGTAATAACTCAGCCGGGGTGGGTTAATCCACCCCAATTGCGCGTGCACGGTGTCCCCTAACCTGGAAAAAGCAATCCCAGAGAACCCTTTCTAAAACACGTGGGATTCCATAACGACTTATTATGCAGCGGTGTCTACTGCGCGATTGTTGAAGTTGATATAATGAATGAAATATGGAGGGCGAAGTGATGTCTGAAGGGCAAGGATCGCGACGAAATTTAGAGGGGAAGATTTCACAAGAGGGCAGACTCCCTCCCGGACAATCGTTGACAGTTAAATTCCCGGTTCTGCACTATGGCCCGGTCCCAACGTTTGACCCCTCCACGTGGGAGTTCAGGGTATGGGGTGATGTGGATCAAGAAGTGACCTGGACTTGGGATGAGTTTTTAGAATTACCGCGCACAAAGGTCAAGATGGACATCCACTGTGTAACCCGCTGGAGTAAATTCGATACGGAATGGGAGGGCGTTTCATTGCAGACGCTTGTGCAGCAGGAGATTATTAAAGTCAAACCATCGGCGAAGTTTCTGTTACAGCATTGCGATTATGGTTATTCGACAAACATGCCCATATCTATAGCCATGTCGGATAATTTCTTATTGGCAACCCACTTCGATGGGCAACCGCTAACGCCCGATCACGGGTATCCGCTGCGCGGAGTCGTCGGAGCAATCCCCGGAAGGGAAGGGCTGAAAGATATCTACCTTTGGAAAGGTGGGAAGTGGCTGAGAGGTTTGGAGTTCATACCCGAGGATAAATTGGGTTTCTGGGAGCAAGCCGGATATCACAATGATGCGGATGTGTGGGATGAGCAGCGATTTGCTTCTGATGGCTGATGCTGTTCACTGAAAAAATCCTTATTCGACGTTTGCCCGGGCATTTTACCGGGCAAATTGTGTTTTCTCGGAAGTCAGCACCGGCGTATAATCGGAAATAGCGAGCATGTCTGAGATGGAAGCATATTCACGCGAACGGAAGCGCATGGTAGACCAACAAATGGTCGGCCGGGGGATCCGTGATGAGCGTGTGCTTGAGGCGATGCTCGCCATTCCACGTCATGAGTTCGTACCTCAAGATCAAGCGCGCCGGGCATATATCGATGCGCCTCTCCCCATCGGAAACCACCAGACCATTTCCCAGCCATACATTGTTGCGTTGATGACCGAGTTCCTTAACTTAAAGGGCCATGAGACTGTACTCGAAATCGGTACCGGATCGGGATATCAGGCGGCCATCCTGGGGCATTTAGCGAAAAAAGTTTACAGCATAGAGCGGATTCCAGAGTTGGCCGAAAGGTCGCGAACTTTGCTGTATTCACTGGGTCTGGAGAACATCGAGGTTGTCGTGGGCGATGGATCGTGCGGATTACCTGAGCATGCGCCGTATCAAGCCATCATTGTAACGGCGGCGGCGCCCGAGGTTCCCAAGCCGCTCAAGGATCAGCTGAGCGACGGTGGAAGATTGATTGCTCCAGTGGGCGGTCGGATGGGGCAGGCGCTCGAGCTCTGGAAGCATGAGGGGAAGAAGTTGGTCTGCGAGAAGCTGACTCCGGTAGCTTTTGTCCCCCTCATCGGCGAACACGCCTGGTCAGACGAAGGAAAACATCGCCGGCAGTAAACACTGAAGGGTTCGCGGTTCTCAAAGAAAACGCATCCTGATTATTACCTACAAGCGGCAAACTCATTTAATCCCAACTCGCCCTAAAGGCGAGTTGCTGTTTCGGCATGGGAAGCATCTTCGAGTTGAACACTGATTGTAGTGTGGGCGCATTATTTCAAGAGAGGCTGATCAACGACCAGGTTGGGCAGAAAAAGGCTGATCAAAAAAGCACTCGACCAAAGCCGGGGGCTTCGTAAGCAACTAGAAATTTCCAGTCAATAATTTGGTTACCGCCCAAGGTGCATGGGCATGATGACGTGCAGGAAATCGTCGCGACCGACAGGGCGCACGACGCCGGGGGAGGATGCTGAGGTTGTCTCGATGGCGACGTTGGGGGTATCGATTACGCTCAGGACGTCCACCAGGAAGCGCACATTGAAGGCGATTTCTACTGCCTCGCCCTCGATAGTGGCATCGACGATGGTCTCGTTAGAACCCGTTTCGGCGGCAGTTGCTGAGACTTCCACTTGCCCCGGCTCGAGGTCGCTTCCAGGAGTGATGCGTAAACGAGCAGAATGAGCCGCTTCTCGGGCGAAGATATCGGCAGCCCTACATGCTTTTAGAAGAGCGCTGGTTGAGAGTACGCTTCGAGTAGCGAAGGTTGTGGGGATGATGCTGTGGTAGTCCGGAAAGGTTCCGTCTATTAGCTGAGAGACGAGTTCGAAATCAGTCCCGCGAAAGATCACCTGTCCACGATTAGCTGGCAACGTCATACTGATGGTTTCATCACCAGTGCTGATGATACGAGCTAGTTCGCTCAGGGCGCGCGCTGGGATGATGGCTCTGACTTGGTTGGAAGATGCGGAAGAGAGTTGTGCGGTGCGCACTGAGAGACGGAAGCCGTCAGCGGCCGCCATCGTCGTCTGATCATCTTCGACCTCAAGTAAAACACCGGTTAAGACCGGACGGGCGTCATCCATAGAGGCAGCGAAAGTCGCCTGTTGGATCATCGAGCGTAGATTTTCAACGTTTAGCTCCAGCCCATCATCTAGTTCTGAAGGCGGCAGAGGGGGGAAGTCTTGGGCGTCGATGCATTTGATGTCGTTGTTGAAAGAGCCGCAGCGCACATTCAATGTTTGATTGCGGATTGTAAGCTCCATGGATACAGTGTCGCTGGGCAGCGTGTTCACCAAGTCGACAAAAGTGCGCGCGGGCACCGTTGTCGAGCCATCCTCCTCGATTTTAGTGCCAATCCAATAGCTGATACCCAATTCGAGGTTGGTAGCGGAGAGGCGCAGTCGACCGTTGTCGGTTGCCACTAAAATATTGCTAAGCACTGGCAGAGTGCTACGGGGCGCCACCGCACGTGATACTATACTTAATCCATGGGCTAGATTCTCTTGAAGACAGAACACCTTCATGGGGAGTAATCCTTATTTTGTGAACGTGAGATTAACGAGCTTATGAAGTATACAACGTTCGCCTATGAGCGACAATGGTCTTGTAGACAAGTATAGTTTGCTGACATAAACTTACGAAACGATGGATACTCAGACTCAAGACGAATTGACCCGCCTTCGCCAAATGGTTGTGCGGCTATCTAGATTGGTCGAGATCAGCGTCACACTTAACTCAACGCTGGATCTCGATCGCTTGCTTCAATTCATCGTCCGCTCCGCCGCCGACCTGGTCGAGAGTGAAGCCGCCTCAATTTTACTGGTCGGCGATAAAACCCGTGATCTATATATCGCCGCAGCTACGGATGCTGACCCGGAGACTCTTCAGAAATTTCCAGTGCCGAAGGAAGGGTCAATCGCGGGAACGGTCTTTCGAGAGGATCGACCACTCATTCTTAATGAGTTGGGCGCCACAGGTCAACGCTATCCCGAAGCCGGAGATGGGGAGCGTTTCTCAGTGCGCTCTTTGATCGGTGTGCCGCTACGGATCCGCGACGATGTGACGGGTGTGCTGGAAGCGGTAAACAAGCGCCAGGGGATTTTTGATGAGGCAGATTTACTAACCCTGACAAATATTGCCTCGTTGGCTGCAGTAGCGATTAGCAACGCGCGCCAGCTCGAGGCGCTCAACCGGGCTTATGACGCGTTGGGGAATCTGGATCAATTAAAAACCGATTTCATTGCCATTGCCTCTCATGAGCTGCGCACACCTCTAGGCTTGATCCTGGGTAATGCCTCCCTGCTCAAAGAATTATCAGGAGAAGATGTCTCTGAATACGCAGATGCGGTCCTAAACTCCGCCATGCGTATGCGAGTATTGATCGAAGATATGACCAACTTGAATATGCTGCAGGCTGGATCGGCAAACCTGGTGTTATCGAAACGGCCGCTTCAGCCCATCGTTCAGCTGGTGCATGAAGAGGCTCTTGAATTGGTGACAGCCAGAGAACAGACCATTAAACTCAGTCTTCCGCCAGAAACGCTCGAAGCGATGGTTGATGAACAGAAGATAACGATGGCCCTAACCAATTTACTTAATAACGCAATCCGCTTCACACCGAAAGAAAGGGAACTAAGGTTAACCTTGGAGCAGCACGGCCATGAAGCTTGGCTACGCGTGCACGACGACGGGATCGGGCTGGTCCCTGATGAATTGGAAACTGTCTTTGACTCCTTCTACCAGGTGGAAGATCACCTGACTCGACAGCATGATGGCCTAGGGTTAGGGCTACCCATTGTTAAGGCGATTGCCGAATCCCATGGTGGTCGCGTCTGGGTGGAGAGTGAGGGCCCAGACCAAGGGGCAACATTCACTATTGCGCTGCCGCTGGTGCAGTAATTCGTTCCTTCAATAGTGCGATGGTTGATCCCGCTTTCTGAATCCCCAAGGCATTAAGCTTCCATCAAACAGAAAATTGAGGGGTTGATGCACCCTTCACTCTGCGACGCTGAAGGCTGTATCACCGCGCCGAACTCGC
>JAUWDI010000070.1 GCA_030608865.1 Anaerolineales bacterium
CCAGGATTTGCGCCAGAATAGATGTTTTCTGTGCCCCGCTCATGTCAAACCCAACAAACGCCCCAGTTGAAAGACAAGCGTCGCCACGAGCCAGGCCATCCCGGTCTGGCTTACCGCGGAGAAAAGAGCCCACCGCCCGCCGAATTCGGCGCGGATCGCCCCCAGTGTGGCCACGCAGGGCGTGTAAAGCGAGACGAATACGATGAACGCCAGGGCGGAAAGAGGCGTGAACGAGTTTTGTAAAGAGTAACTGAGTGCCGTACCTCCTTCTTCTCTCTCTTCTTCGCCTCCGAACAGCTGGACTCCGGGAGTGAGGGCATCTAATAGCCGCGCTCCAGCGCGAATAGTAGCCTCAATAAAACCCTTTCCAATATCTACCAGGTCCTGAAACAAATCGATCTCACTTTCTGCTTCAGTCTCTACGTGCTCATCAAGATAGATCTGTGTCATCGTCGCGATCACAAGTTCTTTTGCAACCATTCCCGTCAAAAGCGATCCTGAAGCCTCCCAGGTCCCAAAACCCGCTGGTTCCAGCACGGGTGCGACAAAACTGCTGACTTGCCCAAATACACTCTGCTCCAATCCGGGTGCTTTCGGTGGAACGTTCAGAAGCAGCCACACAACCATGGATGCAGCCAGGATTAGTGTCCCTGCGTTGCGTAGAAATTCGCCCGTCCTTAGCGAGACATGGATCCACAAATTACTCAATCTTGGCAGGCGATAAGAGGGCAGTTCCATCAGGAAAGAAGTTTCTTCAGAAGATCGAAGCAGCGACCGCGAGTAGAAAAATCCCAACAAGACCGCCATAGTAATTCCTAACGCATATAAACCCCAAATGATCCAATCCGCGCTTCGACCAAAGAAAGCCATCCCAAACACAACATACACCGGTAGCCGCGCGGAGCACGACATGAAGGGTACCAACAACGCAGTGAGCAAGCGGTCACGGCGGCTCTCAAGCGTCCGCGTGGCATAAATACCCGGGACCGCGCAACCAAAGCCAAGAATTAATGGCACGAAACTCTTTCCGTTTAAACCCAAGAATGAGAGGAAGCGATTCATCACAAACGCAACGCGCGCTAAATAGCCGCTATCCTCGAGTAAGCCGATAAAGAAAAACAGAACTACGAGACCAGGAATAAAAACCAACACACCGCCAACACCAGCGATCGCCCCATCCAAGATCAACCCGTGCAACCAGGCGGAGGCGCCAATTGAAGAAAGCAAGGCTCCTGCCCAGTTTGTAATCGGTCCTGAAACAACCGCGTCGATCCACTCCAAGTACGGCTCCGAGACGTTAACGACCAGGCTGAAGACCAGGTACATCACTATCATAAATATCGGAATCCCCAGCCACGGATGTGTGACAACCCGGTCTACCCGCTCTGCGCGCGTGCGTGCGGGTTCCTTTGGGCGTGTGAGTGACTGTTCCACAATCCTACCCACACGCTCATAGCGCTTGTCAGCAATGGCAATATCCAGCCCTTCAGGGATCTGCTCCTCTAGCTGCTTCTGGATCGCATGAACCTGTGCCAGAACAACACGGGCATCTTCAGCGCCGAGAAAATACTCAAGAAGGTCTACCTCCCCTTCAAGCACTTTTACGGCGAGCCAACGCGGTTTAATTTGATTCGGGAGCACGAAGCGCTCTTCGATGAGCGCTCTCAGGGTCTCAATTTCAGGCTCGATCACAGAACCATAATCGATCTGAAAAGCAGTTTTGGAGTCGGGGTTCGTCATACAACCGGGTCCGGTGTTCGTTCTTTGGGTTGTTGTTTCGTATAAAGCAGTATCTCCTCTTTTAATTCTTCAATGCCTTTTCCTCGAGCGGCTACCATTCTGATCACCGGGATACCGCCTAATCCTTCTGACAAATCATCGCTGTCAATCTCGAAACCAATTGTTTCCGCCATATCCGTCATATTTAAAGCTATGAGAACTGGAATCTGCAACTCAAGGATCTGTACTACAAGATATAAATTCCGCTCCAGGTTTGAGGCATCTACCACGACCACAACGACGTCTGCCTGCCCTTCAAGCAGAAAGTCGCGCGCTACAATCTCCTCTTCGGAATACGCCGCCAGGCTGTACGTCCCCGGAAGGTCCACGACTTCTATCCACATGCCCGCGTGTTTATACCGACCGCTTTTGCGTTCGATCGTTTTGCCGGGCCAGTTCCCGGTATGCTGCCGCGAACCGGTGAGTCGATTAAATACCGTGGTTTTTCCGGCATTCGGATTCCCCGCCAAGGCAATCGTCAGCTCCGTATTACGTCTCATCTTTGTCTCTACCGGATTGCTTCGGTTCAACGTCATCGATTGAATTTTTTCTCCACCTTCGCGATCGTCCACTTCTCCATCCGCGACCTCTGGGCCCGCCCCCACGCCCCCAGCGGCGCCAACCCCTCCGCCAATTTGCAAACTCAGGCATCGGCTCCAGCGGGGTGACGAATAATTGATGAGCCACCCTGCGATCTACCGCCAACTGTGATCCGCGCACCCGCAGCAATAGCGGTTGGCCTGGGTCCGACTGAATTACCGTGATCTCGGTGCCCGGGTTGATTCCCAATTCTGCCAAGCGCCGAGACCGGCGACAATGGCGCCCAAATCCAACCATGCGCACGCGTCCACCCGACGGCACTTCGCTGAGGGGCCTATTGCTATATTTACGTTCAGTTTCTGTGCTCAACACTCACTCCGTTTCGTTGCCGTGCACCAACTCAATAAGGATATGCTCTGCCACCTCTCGGCCCAGAACCTGCTGCTCTCCATCCATCAAGACCGAACGCGGTCCATCATATGGAGCGATCTCCTCGATGCGAACGCGGCTGCCAGGTCGGACTGCACGAGCATCAAGATAATCCAGTATCTCGCCATCCTCCTCGCGGATGCATAGGACGATTCCCTCCTGCCCTACGTCGAGATCAGAAAGCGGTGTCGTCTCCCTAACTTCTAGAAAACCCTGCACTGGCGGTATGGGATTACCGTGTGGGCAAAAAGAAGGGAAGCCAAGGTACTTATCCAGCGCATCCGTCAACGCATCCTCGCTAACATGCTCCAACTGGCAGGCGAAATCATGGACCTGTTTCCAGGGAAGCCCGAGGTGCTCCGTCAGAAAACATTCCCATAATCGGTGGCGCCGCAGGATGCCTTCCGCCCGGTTCCGTCCATCAGCCGTTAGACGCACCCCTTTATATGGTGTATGTTCTAGCAATCCGCGGTCCTGAAGCCTGTGTACCATCTCGCTCGCGGATACCGTCGAGATGCTGAGCTGCTCAGCGATATTTGTGACCGGAACGAGATCTCCGTGACGAGAAATCTCGGCGATTGTCTTTAAATACATCTCTTCGCTCTCGGCAAATTTGTGCAACTCTTTCATGTGACTTCCCCTGAACAATTAACTGCGCATCCCTAAAACAGGGAATCTAACAGTTAGGATACCCTTATATTAACTCAAAAGGCCGCCCTGACAATATGACGGGTGTCATATGCCAATAGCGACGTCTATCACAGCAAAAATATCCTCGCAATCGCCCCTGGGGGATTTACTTAAAGCCTCTCGTTGAATGATGTTATGCGGATGCGGATTCATCCATCTCCGCTGCCCGCGCAAAAAGATCCAGACAGGGGTTAGGTTCTTCTTCTAAAACCTAGGGGCTTGGGGGATGGGTCAGGTCTACCGGGGTGGGAGTCGGCTCAATTACGAAACCGGTTCTACCGTGGAAAGTCAGAAAATTAACCCTGCCAGGGAGGAGCAGGAATTGAGCCGTGAACGGCCGACCCACAAAATCAATTCTGACCTCATACGGGCCTGCGGGTAGGTCGCTGATCACAAAATTCTCGTCATAATAATCATCCGGGTGTACTGTGCCCTCGGCATAGGTCCATACGTCCCAGCGCTGGTCAGTCTCAAGAGATCGAATCTGGACCAACTGCTCACGAAGATCTCCACCAAACGAATTCTCTATTCGACCCGCCAGGACTCCCCACCCTTCTGGAGGAACCATCCACAACTCGGGATTGCGAGTGCTGAAGTAGCGATTCTCTCCCAGTCGAATTTCAAAATGAAGATGAGGACCTGTAGCGTGCCCTGTTTCACCTACCGTGCCCAGCAAATCTCCCGTCCTCACTCGTTCCCCGCTCCAGACCGAGATCGACCCTAAGTGGGCATATACTGTGTAAAGTTGCTGCCCCTCATAACCGAAGTCGTGACGGACCGCTATTGCAAGGCCGTACGGGTCCGTAGAGTCTTCAATCCCGCGGTACAGGCCATACCCGGCCCAGACCACCTCTCCGGGACCAGCCGCCAACACATGTGTGCCCCGCGCTGCCCCCATATCAACCCCTGTATGCATGCTTTCCGCACCAAATAATGTGCTGCCGTATCGGTATTGCGCGTTCGGCCAATTGACTTCCCCCGAAGGGATGGGCCGGCCAAAGAAAAAATGGTCCTGCGGTTGTACAGCCCAGGGGACAGGGTACGGCGGGGGACGCCATGTCACTTCGGGTTCTGGAGCTGTCGTCGGGAATACCAGAGGCCGCGGTGCGGCGGGGATAGGGGCTTCCCGCCGGGCTCCTTCGGCGCTCTGTGGAGTTGCCTGTGGCTCAACTGCCAACGTCGCGGTTGGCGTAACGCTCGTCTCAGGGTTACCCATCTCTGCCGCCGATACATCAGGAGACATACAAGCGCCCAACAATAACCCAATAAATAGGATGATGAAACCATCACGGTATGTCATTCTATGTTTCATTCGGATACTTACCTTGCTAACTTGGCTCCTAATTAAACCCGCCACTACATCTTGCGTCACCTATGTGATTATCCCAATAGGAATCCTGGCATAGCGATCCCGGCTTGATTCTCGACGCTTAATACAGCCCGTCGTCATCAATTCATGCGAGAATCATGCAAGAACAATGCCACGTTCGGGAGCAGGTTTGAAAGTCTCTTGTGCACAAGTTGGATCTATGTTTCATGAATTCGTGTACGGTGAAGCATGGAGGTTACTCTCCCTCAGCTCCCATGTGATGAAATCGGTTGTTTGCTCATCTTCTTGACCGTGATCTTCCGCGCTGATATGATCACGCGCCGGAGACCTTCAGAAAATGCGCATGCGGGATGTTTACCCTGAACTAAATCGCCAAAACCCCTTCGCCAGCCGAATCAACATCATCCTGGTGAGCGTGTTCCTCATTCTTGCGGCGAGCTGCTCAACGGGGTCAACCCCAGAAAATTTTCCCCCTGGTACCGCCTCTGGCGACGAAACCGCATCCGTAGAGAAAGCAACCCCAGATACCTTAAGCACGATAAATCCTGAAATACTACCTTCCTTCGACCCACCTGGAGAGACCAGCGATATTTACCGTAAAGCCGATCTGCATACGATCATCCCTGACCGACCACGATTCGATATCCTAAAATATCTGGTTCAGGAAGGCGACACCCTATTCGGCATCGCCGAAAAATATGGCCTTAAAGCAGAGTCTATCCTATGGGGGAACTGGTACACACTCGAGCAAGATCCGCATACGCTAAAGCCGGGTCAGGAACTCAATATCCCGCCCATCGATGGCGTCCTCTACTCCTGGTCGGAGGGCGATAATATCTCAAAGGTAGCGGGCTCTTTTCATGCCGAACCGGAGGCGATCATCGAGTGG
>JAUWDI010000021.1 GCA_030608865.1 Anaerolineales bacterium
AGGAGCCGCGTCGCTCCAGATCTCAACCTTCCCCTGCGGACCGACCCCGATGATCGTATCGGGGGCGATGCTGATAGCGTAGCTCTTCATCTGTGCTTCAATTTTCTGCTGCACTCCCTTTATCGACGCAGGAGCTTCTAACCCTGGCAAAAAGATAGCCTTCGGAAACCACCCGATTCCGTCTGTTATCTGATCGCTATCCGAATCGTAAATCCATTCACCGAGAACGGAAATCAAGCTTCCCATGGCAATAAACAACGAATGTTCGGCGACGATCGAGTCTGGATCGGCGGGCAATCGCTCTGCATTAATAATTGTGACCCAGTCATCAAGTTTGCCACCTATGGCCAGTACCACTTGCGCCTGGCGACAGGTTTCCAGAATGAGCTGCTGATCCACATCTAAAGGATCGACGATTTTTAAGCTGCCACTAAACCGCGCCAGCAAATCGTTGACGAAGTGTTGTGTAGATGAGGGGATCTCCCCTCCAGGAGCGAGAATTAAGAGGGCTCCTTCCTCTCTCAATAATTTTATTATTGGGTCCAATGCAGAGGGTTCAGAGCCGCGAACAGGGGACGCTTCGCCGGCGAGGATCACCCAGCCCGAAGAACCACGGCGCTCGAAGATCCGTGAAATTGCAGTCACGATTCCACCTCCTGCAGACGCCAGGCGACAGCCGCAACAAGCCCTGCAGCAATCGAGAGAACCTTCTCATCGAAATCGAACAAGGGATTATGATGCGGCGCATCAAGGTTACGAGCCGAGTTGCTCGAACCAATGAACAGGTAGCAGCCAGGGACTTCCTGCATAAAAAAAGCCATGTCCTCCGAGCCCATCACGCGATGCTCACGATCGATTTCAAACTCAGGGAAGAGTTGCTGCGCGACCTCCGCAGCAAGGGCCGCGGTCTCGGCGTCATTGACAAGCGGCGGGGTAATCCGTTCAAACTCAAGCTCAGCCTGGCATCCCGCTGCAGAGCAGATTCCGCTGGCGATCTCTTTCATGCGTTCGATTACTGTCATCCGCGAAGCTTCAGAAAAAGTGCGAATCGTCCCTTCTAATCGAACTGAGGAGGGAATTACATTCCAGGTTTCGCCTGCCTGAAATACCGTGAAGCTCACCACACCTGATTCCAGCGGGTCGAGAGACCTTGAGGTAATCGACTGACAGGCTGTGATGAGCTGCGAAGCGGCCAGAATTGGGTCCCGCGCCAGATGGGGTGAGGCGGCATGCCCTCCCCGGCCGCGGATCATGATTTCGAACCGCTCCGATCCCGCCATGACCGGTCCCGGCGTAATGCCGAGCCAGTTAAGTGGTTTCTCATTCCAGATATGCATACCAAGAGATCTAGAAGCGCCTAAATCGTCGAGGATGCCCTCTGCGATCATTCGTTCAGCTCCACCCTGCCCTTCTTCAGCAGGCTGGAAGATGAACACGATCGTCCCGGGAAGTTCTTGAGATTTTGAGCTAAGGATCTGCGCCACGCCCAGGCCAATCGCCATGTGGCCATCGTGACCACATGCGTGCATTACGCCTTCCTGCCTGGATGCATAAGCAGCGCCAGTTTCTTCCACGATCGGCAATGCATCCATATCGAAGCGTATGAGCAGGGTCGGCCCAGGTCGCCCACCTTTGAGCGTACCCACGACGCCCGTCTCCGCGATGGCGGTCTGGACGCTTAATCCCATCTCTCCGAGTGTTTCGGCAATGATCTTTGCGCTGCGGTGTTCAGTGAAAGCAAGTTCGGGGTGCTGGTGAAAATCCCGCCGCCAGGCAATGAGCTGTTTACGATTCGACTGCGCCTGGTTCAGGACACTATTCATCGTCTGGATTTTAATTACCGACGGAATTCTATCCGTCGAAATTTCTCGATGTAACGGGGATCATCCGGGGGACTTTCAGGATCGAGCATACGTTTCCGCATGCGCTCCTCAAGCGCAGTGATATCTTTGATCTGGCTGCGATGTTCGCCGAGTGCAGCTACCATCTGACTGAAGAATTCGGTAATGTCGACTGTTATATTTGGGTGCTGTGGCCCAGCGATATAGACTTCTCGGACTTTATGCGGCTGTAATCCCTCTTCATTACTCAGAGCAGGAAAGTAAAGCGCGGAACGGGCCGCTGGATAAACCGCATCCAATGTCGCCTGGCCTGCCGCCCGGTGATCCGCATGGTTAATGTAAGTATTGCTCGGGAAGAAATTCGTGGGATCGCAGGTGATCACGACCTTCGGCTTTACCTGGCGAATAACGCGGACGATATCACGCCGCAGATCCAAGGTTGGTAAAACGTATCCGTCCAACTCCTTTAGAAACATCACTTCATGCACACCCAGGGCTTTCGCAGCGGCTCGTTGTTCAACTTCGCGAATCTCTGCCAATTCCTGCGTGGACAAGCTATCGTCGTCGGAACCCTTGTCTCCGCGAGTCAATAAACAATAGGTGATTTCCCTGCCGGAGGCTGCCCACCGGGCAATTGTGCCACCGCAATAGAATTCGGGGTCATCCGGATGAGCTAGAACTACGAGAACTCGGTCGGATGTCGTCATGAGATATCTACCCTCGTTAAACGCTAGGTTGATTTCTTGCCGAGATTACCTTCACTGTTTTCATTCTTGTCGCAGGGGCTCTCAGCTTTCTGCTGCAAGGCTTTCAATTCATCGTAGGGTTCGATCTCATCCTTGTGAAATTCAACCCTGCGTTCATCTTCCAGCTTGACCACAACCGTATTCGTGAGAGGGAGTACATTGATGACTTTTCCAACCCCTCTTGGTGTAATCACTTTTTTCTTCCTCTTCGGAAGACCCTTTCTCGCTTCTGCGTATAGCTCGTACTCGTATATAAGGCAGCAGCGAAGACGGCCGCACATGCCGGTTATCTCCTGGGGGTTCAGGGAAATCCCTTGCGCTTTAGCCATCTTGATCGAGATAGGGCTGAATTCCGATAGAAAACGGGAGCAACAGCGCTCTTCCAGCCCACATGCGCCCATACCGCATATCATCTTGGCCACATCTCGCGGTCCCACTTTCCGGAATTCGATTTGTGTTTTTCTAATCGAACGGCGCATTGCCCGTTTTAAAGGCGTGAGGTCAATACTCTCATCGCCCTCACTGCTGGTGATGAATGTTAAGCGTGAACCATCATAGCAATATTCAGCCCTGACAATCTTGATGCCGGTTATCCCAAGTTCCTGCGCTTTCTCACGGCAATTGATCGTCGCTTCCAGTTCACGGCTCTGCCACATTCGTCTCATCACAAGTTCGCGTGGAGAGGCACGGCGCACAACAGGCTTATGCGATCCCCTGGGCGCATTCTTGCCGCCTAGTAAACCAGCAACTTCACCCAGCTCACGCCCGCGCGAAGTCGACACGATAACATAATCGCCGGCTTTGAGATCATCAATCTTTGATGCATCAAAATGATAAATCTTGCCAACGGGTTGGAACCGAATAGATGCGACTGTTCTTTCTATACTTGCCATGGATAAAAACCCTCGATTAGAGAACAACGTTAGAAGTTAATCATACTACGCCCACATGGCAGACAAAAGGGGCCGACGATCCATCAGCCCCTTGAGACAGCATTCATTTCATCTGGATATTTACCTACGGGATCGTTCTAATCGGTGATCTCAATCTCGATATCTTCTTTACCCTTCAGATCGCCAGAGTCAAATCGAGTGAGAATCGCTTCCGTAATCCCGTTTAAAGCTGCAGCAGCTGGTGTATCCGGATGTGAGATGACAATGGGTGTGCCCTGATCTCCCCCTTCGCGAACGATTGGATCGATTGGAATTGAACCCAGGAAAGGTACTCCGTCTTCTTGCGCCATTTTTTCCCCGCCCCCCTGCCCGAAAATATCGAGCTGCGTGCCATCCGGTAGTTCCAGAAAGCTCATATTCTCGACAACACCCAGCAATGGGATTTCCATTGTGCGGAACATTTCAAGCCCACGCTTTGCATCTTCGATGGATACTTTCTGCGGCAGCGTGACGATCACACCACCGGAGAGCGAGAGTGTTTGTGCCAGGCTGAGCTGCACATCTCCCGTCCCTGGCGGTAGGTCGACCACGAGGTAATCGAGCTGCCCCCAGTCGACATCGTTAATAAATTGCTGAATCGCGCTATGGAGCATTGGGCCGCGCCAGATCAGCGGCTGTCCATCGGGAACCAGGAAGCCAATCGACATCAGGTGAACACCATGAGCTTCGGCTGGCTTCAGCTTGGGACCTTCCTGAGGCGGCATCGCCGAGACCCCCATCATTGTCGGCACATTGGGTCCGTAGATATCGGCGTCAAGCAGCCCGACGTTCAACCCCTTCTTCGCCAGCGCAACGGCGATGTTTACAGCAACGGTGGATTTCCCCACACCACCCTTTCCCGAAGCAATGGCGATTGCAATGCCTATATTATTCTTCTGGATATTTTCTTTGGCTGATTGCTCTGTCATTTGTAGTTTAACCTTTTTCCATAAATTGGTATTGATGGTTGACCTGGTTGGTTAGATGAATGTTAATATCCATGACTGCATCGTCGAACATCTGAACAAGTTCAGCGTCATCCCCTCGGAATCGACGCACTGAGTGCATTGCACATTGTTCACACCCATGCAAGGCTCGATAGGAATGCGTTCGGCAGGATAGACAGTTACATAAACGGATAATAAGCAGGTTGAATGCGAGGCGGTCGATGGACTCCTCTTCCGCGTTGCACGCTCGATCGACTAGATCTCGCCAAGCGTCCCCGCGCCTCCCCCTCAACGTGGAGGCGACTCGCATAGGGAATAGAATTTCAGTCTCACGATGGTACATGCAGTCTGCACACCTTTATTGATTTATCCGTGCATTAATCCGTTTTCTTCTTCGCGGCTTTCAAAGCCTCTTTCTCTGCCCGAGCTGCCTCTTCCCGAGCGTAGTTCTTCGGGCGAATTTCGGCGTAGTACGACACAGGCTTGCTTAAGCGCTCTTTGTTGTAAATGTGACCAGATAAACGTTCATACGAAGCGAGTTCATAAACATGGTCCATTTTTATCGCATCAAAGGGACAATACTCTGCACACAGTCCGCAGTTCATGCAGATATCAATATCGATGTAGAACTCGGTCGGAGCTGGTATCGGTCTTCCGGTTTCGGGATCATTGGAACGCACGATCCAGATACACTGCGGTGGGCAGACTTTGGAGCAGATCCCACAAGAAGTGCATCGATCTTTCTGTGTTCCGTCTGGATTTTCCTCATAAACCAGGAAGGGGATATACCGGAATTCTTCCGGTACAGATAACTTTTCCTCCGGGTATTGAACAGTGAAAATCCCTCGCGCCTCCGTACTCTGACGAATTTTTAAAGCATCTTCGTTGTAATACCGACCGCGCCCTAACCAACGGAGATCGTCCACGTACGTCTCCACGAAGTGTTTTATTGTTACCCCCAAGCCCTTAATCAATCCGATACCGTACATAGGCTCTCCGTGCTAACGAATCAAATGTTCAAAGGATGCCATTATCTATCGGTTTCACCCAGAACGATGTCAATCGAACCAAGAATGGCCACAACATCAGCTATTTTTTGCCCCAAAGACATCTCTTCTAACGGTGTGAGGTTGATGAAAGATGGCGCACGCACATGATAGCGCCACGGATTCGGTTTTCCATTAGAGACAACATAAAAACCAAGTTCACCCTTCGGGGCTTCAACCCGCCCGTACGCTTCCCCTGCAGGCACTCGGGCCTGATACTGGGACTTTCCGGTCTGAATCTCACCCTCGGGGATGGTTTCGACGGCCTGCTTTAGTATTCTCAGACTCTGTCGTATCTCCTCCAGCCGAACCAGATAGCGATCATAGACATCGCCGTTGTAACGAACGGCGACATCGAAATCAAAACGGTCATAGATTGAATAGGGATCAGCCCTGCGTATATCATAGGGCACCCCGGAAGCCCGCAACACAGGCCCCGCAGCCGAGTTTGCCAATGCCTGCTGTTTTGTCAGCACACCCACCCCGATCGCCCGTGTCTGCACGATCTCATTTCCGGTTAGGTAGAGGTCTAGTTCATCGACCTTGCGCGGCAGCCTTTCGTTCACAAGAATCTTGATCGTCTCCAGAGCGTCATCTGGTATATCCCGGGCAACTCCACCAAAGCGGAAGTAATTACACATCATCCGTGAGCCAGAGACCGCCTCAAAAATATCCAGGATTAACTCGCGCTCATTGATTACATAAAGCATTGGCGTGAAAAATGCGCCGAGATCGTTGAGCAAGAAACCGATCGCCCAGATGTGGTTTACAACACGCGTCAATTCCGCCATGATGACGCGTATATATTCTGCTCGCTCCGGGGGCTTGATTCCCATGAGCTTTTCAACTGCCAGAGCGTATCCGAAGTTATTGCTCATTGAGCAGAGGTAATCCAGGCGGTCGGTGAAGGGCATGTTCATCAAGTATGTATTGCGTTCACCGATCTTCTCATGGTTCCTGTGCAGGTAGCCCATCACCGGCTTCAGCCCGACAATCTCCTCGCCATCAAGGGTTACGACCATGCGGAAGACGCCGTGTGTGGAAGGGTGCTGCGGGCCGAGATTAACGACGATATGATCGGTCTTAAAACCTTTGTTGTTGTTACTATTGTCGTGTTCGACCTTACCTAAGCTCGAATAAAGCGCGGCTTCCCCCTCTGGAGTCCAACCTTCCGGTGTGAATTCTGAGGGATAGTGAACATTCTTGCCGAATGGATGGGTATCCTCGACCCGCTGAATCTCACCTTTTGGCCATCGGCTCTTAAAAGGCTTTCCCTCCGCCTCGAAGAATGGTTCCTGCCAATCCTTGCGTAAGGGATGACCGTGGAATCCGTCCCATAGGAGAATGCGCCTGAGATCTGGATGCCCCTCAAAGCGGATGCCTAAAAGGTCCCATGCTTCACGTTCCTGGAAATCTGCGCCGGGGTAGATCGAGACTAACGAGGGTACAACGCTGTCGTCCCGCGGCATCTGAACTTTAAGGGTAAGTGCTGGCCCCCCAGCGCTCCGATAAAGATGGTAAACGACTTCCATCTTGTCATCTGGAAAATAATCGACACCGGTAACCGAGGAAAGGTAATCGTAGCCCATATCGTCGCGCAAACTCTTTGCAATCTCGACGAGTTTGGCGGCTTCTACAATGTACCCCTCATATCCCTGGCGCTCGTCACGGGTGATGGCGCCGGGGAATTGCTCTTCTAAGGTGTCCTGGAGCTGCACCGTTTCTTTCTCTGTCATCGTATCTGTGACCTTTGTAGTAAATGGCGTCTATGCATCCTGCGTTGTATCCGCTTCTTGTGAAAGAGCCTGAGCTTGTAGTTCCTTGAAATTCGGAATATCACGAGGGTCGATAAGATCCGGACCGAGGATGGGGATGGGTATCGCTTCCTCAGCTCCCTTTTGATACCAGCGGACGGAACGAATGGATTGCTTGTCCACCTTCTCCTGAAGCTTAATCAAGCCGTTTAGTAAGGCTTGAGGGGTTGGCGGGCAGCCGGGAATATAGACATCGACGGGTAGGAATTTGTCGATGCCTGAGACGACGCTGTAGCCCTCTTTGAAAGGTCCACCGCCCGAAGCACACGCCCCCATGGCGATGACGTATTTAGGCTCCGGTATCTGGTTGTAAAGCCGTACGATCTGCGGAACCATTTTCTTCGTCACCGTGCCGGAAACGATAATCATGTCCGCTTGGCGAGGGGTGGCGCGCATCACTTCCATGCCGAACCGAGAGAAATCATAACGGCTGGCTGCAACGCAGATCATCTCGATCGCGCAACACGCCAGCCCAAAAAACATCGGCCATAGGGAATTTCGCCGTCCCCAGTTGTAAATCTTATCCAGCGTTGTAACCGTGACCGCTCCCTGAAGCTCTGGGGGAATATTGACATCAGGATTATTAAGCTCGTCCGTCATCCACACCTCCACAAAAAAGGGCTCGTCCCTTCTCTATTAAAGGGCACGTGCCCGAATGAAAATTATACTTGGTGGGTAGTTGAAGTCAAGATTAGGCACTCATGTGTGTCGACCATCTTCCCCTGGGATTGCTTATGGAAGATGTTTTCCGGCCGCATTGCCCATTACCCTTGAATATCTCGCCACATGAAGTAATTCATAACCTCAAGGACCTCGAATTCTTCAATCGTATTAAAACCGAACTTTCTATAAAAAGATACGTTGGTCACTGTATCTGTTTCTAGATACCCCGGTAATTTGCGTTCATCAACCAACTTGCAGTAACGCTCCATTAATAGGGTTCCAACGCCTAGATTTTGAAATTCCGGCAGTACGCCAATCGGACCAAGATGGCAGTGCAATATTAGCGGATCGCGGCTTGCCCAGATCCCTTTCCAATAATTGCTGCGCTCTGTGGACGACGCCAACCCTGGATCGCTGGCATCTAGGTTTTTCTGGACATCGTGCGCTATGAACCGGCCACCCCGGCACACGTAAGACCTGCAGATCCCAATGATCTGACTTCCTTGTTTTGCCACAAACACTTCTTCTGGACGATCTCTGAGCAAGGCCAAGAATGCATTTTCGATTTGTTGACGCTCAATTTCGCTTTCACCTTGATAAACGGCCACATGGATTGGATTATGAAGCATTGCATGGCTGAGGACTTCAGCTGCTTCTTCGATATCAGCATGTTGCATCTGCTTGATCTCAGCAGAACCCATTTAATTGTCTCCTCAGTGTCTTAATCGCCTAACAATTTTGAGCTTCGCAGCCCCGATATTGGAGCACATTACATACTATCTCAAGTTTGATGAGGAACACCTCCTCATTTTTCCCCCTAAATCCCCCAAAGGGGGACGGTGGGGGACTCCACTCCCCTCGCGAAGCACTCAGAGCGCAGCGTGGAGCACACCCCCTGGATTAAAAATCAAGCTCTCAGCTCAAAACAACCATCCAAATTGTATAGCCGGACACATGGGTTACGGGTGTTCGGACACATAGGTAACACTTTCAATCAGCCACATTCTGCTTCCTCAGATCAATCGTGGCAACGCTCATGGGATGTACATTGTGGTTACTTTCATGCTGGTGGGTGGTTAGATAACAGCTGAGCCCGGAGGTTCAGCTCCGGGCGGAGCAGGGCAGCTAAAATCGGCTTGAATTCCCCCGAATTTTGGATAAGGACCAATTAGACCTACCGTTTTTGATGTATTCTATATTTATGGTGAAATCATCCCGGTTTGTTTTGCATAGAGACGTGGTTAAGCGGATAATCGCGGCAACAGTCAATTTCAATCTGACCTCCTCGTCATCGTTCAATTTTTGTGCTGGTTTAATCCAATGGTCGAAACCTACACAGCGGTATTAATCGGGAGCTATGTATGCAGCGCGTTCGCTTGATCCATTGGAAGGAATCTGAAGCCGAGGAGAAAGCAGAATTCTTAATAAAGGCAGGATACAAGGTGGAATCCTCGCTTCTTGACCCTGATAGTTTGCGGCAAATGAGGCAGGATCCACCCGCTGCATTTGTAATCGATCTTAGCCGTCTGCCATCGCAGGGAAGAGATTTCGCTTTGGGAATTCGCATACACAAAGCGACCAGGAATGTACCGTTGGTTTTTGTCGGAGGGGAGTTAAAAAAGGTCGAAGGCATCCAGGAATTACTGCCCGATGCTGTTTACACGCAGTGGGATCAGATTAATGAACCGCTCCGAAAAGCGATTGGTTCTCCTCCTACCGATCCGATTGTCCCTGATTCGGTTATGGCAGGTTATTCTGGGACACCGTTGCCGAAGAAACTCGGCATCAAAGAAAACGCAGTTGTCGCACTGGTTAATGCCCCAAATGGAATCCAAGAAACCCTGGGTGAACTGCCGGAGGGCGCGGTCTTAAGGTCAGGATTACAGTCCATTGGGGATCTAACACTTTGGTTTGTTCGCTCTCGTGCGGAACTTGAGAAAGGCATGCGTAAGATGGTTGACTTCGGTGAATCGGCCGGGTTGTGGATCATCTGGCCGAAGAAGTCCTC
>JAUWDI010000054.1 GCA_030608865.1 Anaerolineales bacterium
AGGTCGTTATAGAAAGCAATGTGCCCTGGCTGCTTCGTAATCTCAGAGGGGAGATACCGTGCAGCCCCAAGGCATAAGGGAATAAGCAGCAGGAAAAGCCAGCGATGAAGTTGGTTTCTTCGGAAGAGGAGAGCGAAAAGAAAGGCGCCGGCGGCGAGCGTCAGCCACTGCCAGCCGGTCAGCGGTAAATGCCGACCAGCGGTAATGCCGAGCAGCCACATCATGCCCAGCAAAAACAATTTCATTAAACCCCCTTCATCCCCCTGTTCTTACTACGTTCTGCTCTACTAGAGCTTGTGAGAGTTACTGGGCATATTCAAAGCTAGATTCGAATGGCTTGCACAGCCCTTGATGTTGTAGAGTTAAGGTTCGATCACACGAGTGTCAGGGACCTGGATTTACCCTGGTATTTTCGGGATCTCATCTTTCGGGAGCATCGCCACGGCATCGACCATTCGCCGATTGAATATCATCGCTGCGCTCTCCGCCTCTACGTTGGGAAAGAGGATCGCAGTGAGCGAAGCGCTGTACAACGGCATAAAGAAGCGTTCACTCTCGAACATCAGCGCTCCGAAATTAAATTTACCCGGCGTCTCGATGATCCCCACTAATTCATACCCGCCCATGATCACGCGCACCCAGTGCGGGACATTGGTTGTATATCCCCCCCTGGTGAAACCGGTGGGCCCCATTTCATTGCGACCGCTTAAAAGGATGACAACGATTTCGCTCTTCACGAGCCATAAGGTTGGATATCGAGCGACCAGCTTCCCAGGCTGATGAAGCCGCATCAAGTGGGCTCCTTCAATCTCGATAAAGGAAGATGTGGGCATGTTGAGGTAACTGAATAGACCGCTGGCCGATGGATGTATCCGGCCAAGCACGCGGTGACTGGCTGTATAGATCTCTATTGAAATTGACCTGTTTGCCATCGCTTTCGTTTCCTTTAGAGAATGGGTAGGGCAAAGGTGATGGATGTGCTTGCTGGGGTATGCTCGTACCACATCACACCGTTCATGCTCTCCACGATCATACGAATTTCACCCATAGAAAGGCCCGGTCCCATTTGGCCAGAGACAGGATCTAACTCTGGGGATGTGATCGCCTGTACTGTGTCAGGCGAAAGCCCCGGGCTGGAGTCGGAGACACGGACGGCAGCCCAGGCTCCATCGTGCATTTCGACATTTACTGTCAATGGAAACTCCTCACTCTGCGAGCGGAGGATTTCGAAGTAATGGGTTTCCAGGATGACTCTGCCTCGGACCGTCCGGCGGACCGCTGCCGCAACTACAGCTTCCAAGATCTGCTGCACTTTCTCGGGGTCGCCACGGAAGAGAGGGATACTTTTCCCTCTCTCAGAGATGAGTTCTAGGCCCTTCGCTTCTGCTGCATTCTTCATTGATTCCACAGTCTCGTTCACTAGACTGGAAATATCCACCATCTCACCAGCCTGTTCGGCATCGATGTTGACAACAGGCATCGCGTCCAATCCGCGCAGCTGTTCCATCAATTGGTCCAACGCCTGGTGGATGCCCTCATCATTCTCAGGGTCCGATTTCAAAATACCATCTAATGTCTCCAGCGCCTGGCTTACCCCATGTGAAAATTCCGGGGTTGCTGCTGAGGAAACTGGCTGCGGGGTGAGAGGCTTGGTTTTTACACTGCGTTTTAGTGTGGCCTGTTCGAGGGCAACACCAGCCCAATCAGCTAAAGCCATCATCAGCGTCAGGTGATGCTCATTGAAGGTCCGGGGAGCGAGACGGTTGTAAACTCCAAGAACACCGACAATCTTGTTTCGCATCCGCAGGGGAACATTGACGATAGACTGAACGAGGAAACCAGTCTGGACCTTAACCGGTCCCGCTTCCATAGAAGGCTGGCGCAGGATAGGTTGACCGCTATGGAACACTTCTCCAACAATCGTATCGCTTACCCGCAGCTTCTGTAGGCTGGCATGCTTGTCACCTGCCTGTTTGCTCGCCCGCAGCACGAGTTCCTTGCTCTCAGGTTCCGCCAGGTAAATTGAAGCCTCTTCCGCATCGGTAACGAAGGCGGCTGCCTCCACAACGCTGCGGAGGATCTCGTTCAGGTCGTCTAAGCTGACGACGGCTCGACCGATCTCGCTGAGCATCCGAATTTCATCGGTCCGCCTTCGAAGCTGCTCCCGTAATCCATCCATTCGCGAAGTGAGGATCTCAGTATCCGCTTGGGCGGATCGAGATTCGCTCACATCGGTTATTGCTTGGCATAATTCAGTGGGACGGTACGGCTTCAACAGAAAATCGTTTACACCGAGCCGGAAAAGTTCTCTCAAACGAGATAGAGGAAAGTGTGCTGCGAGTAGGATGGCGGGTGAATCATCCCCGTTGGAGCGGAAATTCCTGAGGCTTGCGAGCGGATCCCCGCGCAGTTGGGTCACATCCACGACCAAAACGTCAGGGTCAGGCGCCTGCTCACTTTGTACCCAAGCGTGAAAGCCGGATGGTTTAAGGATGCGTTCAACGATTGCTTGCGCGTTCGACTCGACATCAGCGATCACAATAATTTGCGGAGATGTCTCAGAAGATGGAATCTCGCTCATAAAATCTCTTTCTGTGAGGACTCTGCAAGGACTGCGCTCGGTGGGAATACGTAGATGTGTATCCGACCAAGATTAAGTTAATACCCGGTTATTATCTTGCCGCCAGTAACCGTAATTATTCATCAAACGGGCTCAAAAAGACAATCCGGGTGATAAGGAACGTCGACCGTCGCAGTTCGTGCACAAACAAAGGCTTCGTGGTCACGCTTCTTCGATTGTAGCATAAGGAGGGAGAGATGATTCGTTACTTTGGTCACTCTTCCGCAGCGACGGCGAGATCATAATGTGGAATTATGCCCGCCTCTGAGGGAGGCCAATAGACAAGGACGGCCTTGCCGATGACTTCCTCGATCGGTAGAGGTCCCCAATTCTGAGAGTCAGAGGAGTTATTGCGGTTATCGCCGAGGACGAAAAGTTCATCTGGGCCGATGACCCACTCGCCGTCATAGCGGGGGGTGGCTGCGAGGTAAGGTTCATCAAGGATTTGCCCGTCGATGTATACATCCCCCCCGCGGATTGTGACTGTGTTTCCGGGAAGGCCGATCACGCGTTTGATAAATCGCCGTGAGGGGTTAAGCGGGAAGCGAAAAACGATGATGTCTCCCCTATCCGCTTCGTTCCACCGATAGGCGATGCGGTTTACAACGACGAATTGCCCTTCGTGCAAACTCGGCTCCATACTGATACCTTCTACACGAATTCGTGCCGTAAGGAGATTGACGGCGAGGAAGAGCACTCCGGCAATCGCAACAGTCTGGATGAGTTCTCCGAAAAACCGTAAGATCCGCGTTCGCAGCGGTGGTGAGACGGAGGCGCCCCACTCAGGGGGCGCGGTTTCATGCGTCGGAGTGTCTTGCATGGCGATAGATTATATCATGGCCTCCGGCCACGAAAGTGCAAAGAAACCAGCGAAAATTGGAGCGATCTTTATCTGTCACGCTTGCGGAACGAGAGCCGTATCGGTGTGCCAAGGAAACCATATTCGTTGCGAATCTGATTTTCAAGGTAGCGGATATACGAGAAATGGACTAAATCCGGATTGTTGACATGGAAGAGGAAGGTAGGAGGGTTTGTCCTTACCTGTGTGACAAAGAGAATATTAAGGCGCTTACCCTTGCGCGTGGGAGGGGCATGTGTGTTGAGAGCTTTTTGGAGTAAGCGATTAAGCTCTCCGGTCGGAATTCGAATAAGGCGTTCTTCCTGAACCCGCAGGGCTGCCGGCAGCACCTGGCTTACACGCTGACCTGTCTTGGCTGAAATGAAGAGTACGGGTACGAAGTCCAAGAAGTTGAGTGTTTGGCGGACCTGCTCCGTATATGCATTTATGGTGTGAGAGTCTTTTATTACGAGATCCCATTTGTTTACAAGCACGACGACGCTTTTCATCTTATCGATGACCATCCCGGCTATGTGGGCATCCTGGGCGGTGCCACCTTCCTCTGCGTCGATCAGCAGCAGAACAACATCCGCTCGTTCAATCGCCTTAAGCGCACGCAAAACAGAATATTTTTCAACACCGGGCTCGATCCTTCCCCTGCGCCGGATCCCCGCGGTATCGATGAGCGTAATTGGCAAACCTTGGTGAACGAGTTGCGTATCAACCGCATCTCGGGTTGTGCCGGGTATGGGCGAGACGATGACGCGTTCCTCGCCGAGGAGTCGATTCAGTAAGCTCGATTTACCGACATTGGGTCTGCCCACTATTGCGATTTTTAAAGATTCATCGTCAGTCTCTTCGAGAGCAGCTTTTGGTTTAATGGTTTCGATTAATTGGTCAAGCAGGTCTCCTGTACTGGTTCCATGTAGAGCGGAGATGGGGATAGGATCTCCCATTCCCAATGCGTAGAATTCGGCAGTTCTGGCACGGCGTTCTGCATTGTCGCAGCGGTTGACGACTAGCAGAACGGGGGGGTGTAACTTGCCCGCAACCATACGCTGCTGTTTTCGCAGGATCTCAACAATCTCTTCGTCCGCGGGTGTGACCCCGCCCTCTACGTCTACTAAAAAAAGGACTGCATCGGCTTCGCGCGCCGCAATCTCCGCCTGGTCGCGGATGCTGGAGATGTAATCCGCCGAATCGATGGAGAGCGGCTCTAACCGGCTCATGTTGGTTGGGTCGATCCCGCCAGTGTCGACGATGTCGAATGTGATCCCGTTCCATTCCGCTTCAGCCACAAGCCGATCGCGAGTGGTGCCGGGTTTGTCGTCGACGACTGCAAGACGTTCGCCGGCAAGACGGTTGAAGAGTGTGGATTTGCCAACGTTTGGGCGTCCAACCAGCGCAACAATAGGGCGGGTCATGAGGGATTAAGAGCTTGGGGTAGCCGTCGGGCGGGGTGTGGCGGTGATGATTACTTCAATGACGGAAGGGTTCGGCGGCCCCCAGGTGAGACCCGCGGGCAGTACGATCACCTCAGGCTCCAATTGATACGTGCCTATGGTGAGGTCCTGGACATCGATAATGGCTCTTACGTCTTCCGGCTTAAGTGTGTCGAGCAATTCCGCAGGGCCGGAAAGAATAAGGTTCACGCTCTCGGGAGAGGGATAGCTGTAGAGACCCAAGCCAACCCCATCAATTTCCACGGGGAGGGAGATCGTGATAGAAGTTTCGATCGGTTCGATCTCAACCTGAACTAGAGCGATCTGTTCTCCAATCAGGATGAATCCCGGTGGAAGATCGAGTGGAACACGTTCTTCGAAGTCATCGGTTCGTCCAGCCACACTCACGGGTAGAGTCTGCAGGTAGCCTGGAAGAGCTTCTAAAGCCTCCGGGTCATCTGAAAAAATCGCAACTTCTTGAGGGGATACGGAGATACGAGCTACCCGGTAATACCCCTGTTCCTCTAGTATGTCCTGTCCTTCAATGACTGGAATGACCAACAACCGGCGAATGTTCTCGATCTTTGTGATCTCAATACTAACGTGAACTTGTTCGTCAACGGAATTTATATCGGTGACAACGTTGCCTTCGCTATCGATGAAAATTATTGTGTAAACCTGATCGATTGAGCGCTGGCGATCTGTAAGATCGACGACAACCTGCCCGATGACAACCTGGTCTACTCTACTGGCCGGCCCGAAGATAGTTGTCTCAGTCAGATCTGTAACCGGCTCCTCTGCACGGTAATCAGGCGCTGGATCTCCCACGGTGCTCACTTCGATGTTGACTGTCTTTGTGGCGAGTGGTTCGATGTTCAGGGTTACGGTTGAGGGGTCAATCGAGGTATGTTGTACCGCGCGGGTATTGGTGTGGAATTGCAGGGTTACATGTGTGGTCCCCTCCTCAAGCTGGCTCAGGTCGGCATACACCTCCAGATCGGAGATGGTTAGATTGCGCCAAACGGATGTGGGCGCACGCAAGGTCACATCTGCAAATTCGGGGAAGTCCCCCACGATGGTTAATCCATCCTTCAGACTGCGGTAGTCAATGGTGATTTGCTCGGGAAAGATCTGCTCGATGACAGGGTCCTGCAGGCCTACTGCGATAACCCATGCAGTAAGTGCCAGGATGAAGGACATAAGTAGCGTTCCAAGATTCTGTCGAAGCCAGCTGATCATTACTTAGACTCTCATTCGCCTTTGGTACGAGCCAGGAAGCGCTCGAGCCATCCAGGAAATCTACCGGTTGTTCGTGGCCGGAAGAATGCGGTCAGGATGTTTTTCAAGCGTGCTTGATCCAGCCGGCGGATAATCCGACCGTTATGTGTAACCGAGATGCCGCCCGTCTCCTCTGAGACAACAACAGACACGGCATCACTAACCTCGCTGATACCCAGGGCTGCACGATGCCGCAAGCCCATCGACCGATCGGTTGAACGGGAAAGTGTGCCGCTTGAAGAGAGCGGCATAACGCACCCGGCGGCTGCAATCCTATCTTTTTCGATGATCGCGGCGCCATCGTGGAGCGGAGTGTTGATATGAAAAATTTGAAGTAA
>JAUWDI010000071.1 GCA_030608865.1 Anaerolineales bacterium
CGATGGGTATAAATCGGATTCTTGGTTAGAAGATCTTCATACATCTTGATCCGCTTCGGGAAGTATTCAATGAAAGAACGTACCGTCTCCTCAAACTCATCGGGGACGTCTCGCCAAAGACCACCAGGTCTGAAGAAGGATGTCATCATCCTCGCTCCAGAACACAACTCAAAAATATCCAGGATGACCTCACGCTCGCGGAAGCAGTACAGGAATATAGACATCGCACCGGTATCTAGGCCGTGTGTCGCCAGGAAAACGAGGTGTGAGGCGATGCGCTGCAGTTCGACGAGCAGGACCCGGATCGCCATCGCCCGTTCAGGGACATCCAGATCGACCAGCTTCTCAACTGCCAGGCAGTAGCACAAGTTATTACCCAGGTTATTGAGGTAATCCATGCGATCGGTCATCACCAAAACTTTTTCGTACGCTTTGGCTTCCATGTTCTTTTCAATTCCCGTATGCAGAAAGCCAATATCAGGGACGCAGGTGACGATACGCTCACCATCGAGCTCCAACAGGAGCCGCAATACCCCATGGGTGCTGGGATGCTGTGGCCCCATGTTCAGCAACATGGTTTCGCCTTCGAGCGCCCGGTCAGAGACCAGGTGCCTGAGTTCGTCTACAGTTATCTCTAGGTTCTTTTCCAACATTCTTACGATCCTCGTGTTGAGGGTCCCCGGTTACTCTTTCGCATAAGGTTTGCGTTTATCAATCTCGTCGTAATTAAAGGTGAACTGGACCTCCTCGTAACCAAGCGGATAATCTTTGCGCAGAGGATGTCCCTCCCAGTCATAGGGCATGATGATTCGGCGCTGATCTGAATGATCCTTAAACGTTACCCCGAACATATCGAAAACTTCGCGCTCGTGCCAATTCGCATTCGGGTAGATGCTTTCTATTGTCGAGATCTCGGGGGATTCATTGGTCAGTTGGGCACGAAGGCCGATGAATTCTTTATTCGCCAAACTGTAGAGTTGATAGACAATCTTAAAGCGGGGTTCGGAAGGCCAGTAATCCACAGCCGTAAGCGCGGCGAGAAAGTTGAAATCCAGTTCCGGGTCATCTCGCAGCATCTGGCAAGCATTTACGATAGCTTCGCGATCCAGGGTCACTGAAGTCTGTCCCCGGAATTCCTCAATACTCGGGACGCTTTCACCAAGCTCTCGCTGCAATTTCGCTACGGCTTTTTCAACGACAGTCATTTGCTAACTACCTCGGTCAAGCCCAATCCTTAACTTTCTGGTTCTCAACCTTATCGTAAAGAGTCAGGATGCCGTGAATCAACGCTTCCGGACGAGGGGGACATCCAGCGACATAAACATCAACCGGGACAATTTCATCCACGCCCGGGACGATAGCGTAATTATTAAAAATGCCCCCGCACGAGCTGCAATCGCCCAAGGCTATGACATACTTCGGTTCCGGCATTTGATCATAGATCCGGCGAAGAACCGGAGCCATCTTGCGCGTGAGCCGACCGGCAACAATCATCAAATCGCTTTGCCGCGGGCTGGCGCGCATTAATTCCATCCCAAAGCGGCTCATATCGTAATCCGAGGATTGTGAAACCATCATCTCGATCGCACAGCAAGCTAAGCCGAATAACACTGGCCACATTGCCCGTACTCGGCTCCAGTTCACAACTTTCTCGAGCGTTGTCGTGACAAACCCCAAATTACCTAGCTTGGTCTCTATTCCCATTCCAACGCTCCTGTTTTCCAGGCGTAAATCAAACCAACGAACAGTACCAACATGAAGACAGCCATCTCGATCAAACCAACCATCTTGATCTCGCGGAGCACAACTGCCCAGGGCAGAAGGAATATAATTTCAATATCGAAGAGAATAAAAAGGACCGCTATCAAGTAAAAATGGACCGAGATTCGTCGTCGACCGGGTCCGTATGGCCGCATTCCTGATTCGTAGGGTTCTGCTTTTACCGGGTTTGGTTTTCGGGGTCCAAAGAGATGGCCGAGTGCGACAATAATAAAAGCCAGGCCGGTCGCCACGACGATAAGAACAACGATGGGGAGATATTCAGCTGGCATCCAGCCCTCGAGGGAAACGGATTTATAACCAGTTTAATAACATCAAAAACGGAATAACATGAACATTCTAGCACAAGGGCATAAGCGGAACAAATCAGATGAGCTATCGAAGGAAATCTGACATCAAACTTTGTGACAAATAGCACAATCTATCTCTTTTACCCACCTACCATCAACACAAAACGCCCGGTGGTTAACCACCGGAGGGGGCGTCGAGGCACTGCACGCGTTCAACTTCTTTGTAGAGACGTAGCATGCTACGTCTCTACGCCTCCCTCTTGCTTTGAACGCGCGGAAGATCCGCTCGCAATTACAAATCGGTGGTAGGGGCGAGCCGCCGGCTCGCCCTTACAGATCTCGAATACGGGTAAAGAACTCAATACGCCCGGCGGTAAACCACCGGGCTCAGTACTCAAGGGTGCTGACTCAGCCTCGATGTCAGCCCGAAGGGGGTAGGCTATGAGCCCGGCCATTCATGGTCGGGCTTCTTTGAAGAGACGCTGCATGCTGCATCTCTACGCCTCCCTCTGGTTTTGAACGCGCGGAAGATCCGCTCGCAATGAAAAACCGGTGGTAGTAAGGGCGAGCCGGCGGCTCGCCCTTACATGTCTTGAATACAGGTAAAGAACGGGCCGACACACGGGTCGGCCCCTACGGGTTCAGGAGGTTGTTGATTTTTGTGGAGTGCGGAAGCTCTGCATCCGGTCGCAGGCGCAGCCTGCGCTTGGCTGTCTGCGCGTTAAACCTCCCGCAGGTTTGGAACCTGCGGGAGGTTATTAGAAAAGAATAGGCGAACCAGTAATAAGTTTTAAGAGAGATAGTCTCGCAAGTGGCGGCTGCGCGTTGGATGCCGCAGCTTTCGCAGCGCCTTAGCCTCGATCTGGCGTATCCGTTCACGCGTCACCTGGAAATGTCTTCCAACTTCTTCTAATGTGTAATCCTTGCCGTCCCTCAACCCAAAGCGCATCTCGAGCACCTGCCGTTCGCGTTCGGTAAGGACCGATAGCGCGCTCTGCACCTGCTCTTTCAACAATATCTTCGCTGCTGCATCTACTGGCTCAGGCATTGACTCATCTTCGATAAAGTCACCGAGTTGGCTGGTTTCCTCTGTTCCCACCGGGGTTTCCAGCGACATCGGCTCCTGGGCGATACGGATAATCCGTCGGACTTTGGCGGCAGCCCTCTTCCACTTGCGCTCGAGGGCAGGATCCATCGGGTCGTCATCCGCTAGCGCTGCATTGATCAGGAGCACCTCTTCAGGTTCCAAGAGATCCATCTTCAGCGCAAGCTCCTCCGAACTTGGTTCTCGGCCAAGTTCCTGGGTCATCTTGCGTTGAATACGAACCAGCCGGTTGATGGTCTCCACCATATGCACCGGAATGCGAATCGTGCGCGCTTGATCCGCGATCGCTCTGCTGATCGCCTGCCGTATCCACCAAGTTGCGTACGTGCTAAATTTATAGCCCTTCGCTGGATCGAATTTCTCAACAGCGCGAAGTAGACCAATATTACCTTCCTGAATGAGATCCAGGAAAGCAATCCCCCGTCCCATATAACGCTTCGCCACACTCACAACCAGGCGGAGGTTGGCGCGTATAAGCGCGGCTTGCGCTTCATCCGCCAGGTTCTTTATTTGGTCCAAATCCTCGCGTAGATCCTTTGGGTCAGGAAGCCAATTTTTAAAAATGCGTTTGATGGGTAGTTTCTTCCCCTGCTCAAATCGCTCAACCATTCGAGATTGGGCCTCAGGCGGGAATATGTAAAAAGCTAAGAATATCGTGAGTGCGTTTAGAGCCACCAGCTCCCAGGCTGGATCCGTTCCCCACATATCAGTGCTCAGCCATGCACGGATGTACGAAACTGAATCTGATGCCCACGTCTGGCGTAATTGACGCGCCTCCTCAAGGATGAGGTGGAGATCCGGCTGCGTTTGTTTCATCCGCTGCGCATCTTCCTTTACGCGTTTCCACGCCGTCCTCATATCATCGTAAAGGGTTAAATAGACGGCGATCAATTCGTCATCTTTTTTCCCTCGCGCTGCCCGACCGGACCTTAATATCTCCAGCTGCCGCACGGCATTCATCCGCACCGCGAGCCACAATTCCTGGTCTGTATTCAACAGGTCTACACGACCGATTTCCTTCAGGTATAACCTTACAGGGTCATCGCTGAGTTCCAGAGTAAGCGATATTCGTTCAAGCGCCTGTTCTTCCTCGGCGCTCTTAACTTCCGACACTTCCTCCTCTTTCAAATCAGGTTCTATTGCAATTGCCTTCCCATCAACGACGTCAACAGGGTCCTTCACGTCCTCTTGAAGAACCTTATCAGCCACATCTGGGGATGAAATTGCCTTTTCCTGTTTCGATTTCTTCTTTTTCTTCACTCGGAACCTCTAAAGGGCGGCGGCTGTTGAGATCGGTCCGCCTTGACGTGAAAGCACCTGATCCAATCGCCTCTCAATATCTGCTAAGCGCTGGACCTCTCGGGTAAGCTGCCAAATTTGCTCCTGCTGGTCCTCCCCCTCTGAAGGTGATTGCTCCTGCAAGGCTTCAAGCTGGAAGCGAATATGCGTGAGTTCTGATTCTAGCCAACGCTTGCGTAAACGAAAGAAATTCGCAATTACTTCGGCTATAACCTTCTGTTGAAGAACATCTATATTACCAAACTCATCTATCAATGTCTCGGCGATGGGTAACAGTTGAGTCTCTAGATTATTCTGCCAATAGTGAACGGGCTCTTCTTCATGCTGGCCGAGTGCAGAGCGAATGACTTTAAAGATCATCTGGAACTCGGTGCTTGAGAAATCCTGATTCGACGAACGTTCGATCTCCAGCGCCTGGAATTCCCGGTCTACCCGATAAAGCAGTTCGGGGTGACCCAACAGAACAGCCATACAAAAGCTTTCTACCGCGCCAGAAGGAGAAATTGCAGTAGGTTTCTCCTCTACTTCACTTACAGCTTGAGGTACCCGCCGGCTGCGTCGCGGTTTTGTTTTTCTGTACTGGAGCAACGCTCGTTCGTCCACTTTTAACCGTCGAGCGAGGTTTTGACGATACACTTCTCGCTCTACAGGATCAGCAACGTCTTCTATCAATGGTAACACTTGGCGGGCGATCTCTGCTTTCGCTTTGGGATCTTCTATATCGCGTTCTGCAGTGGCAACATCGAGTACGTAATCCACAATCGTCTGCGCACCTTCAAGCAATCCCGTCCAAGCTTCTGGATCATCTATAACGACCTCGTCTGGATCCAAACCCTCCGGCAGGGTGACAATCCGCAAATCTGCATCCAGACGCCCTTCGTGGCGAACCAATCCCCGGGCATTAAAAACCGGATCGATTTCCCGATCGAGCGTCTCGCGAGCGACATCCAGGCCGCGTAAAGTCGCCTGGCTTCCAGCTGTATCAGCATCCAGCGCTAAGACAATCCGCCGGCTGTAACGCTTCAATAAGCGCAGTTGGCTCTCTGTGAGCGCTGTGCCCATCGGGGATACCGCATTGCGAAAACCGGCTTGATGCAATCCGATGACATCCATGTAACCCTCAACGATAACCGCCTGA
>JAUWDI010000005.1 GCA_030608865.1 Anaerolineales bacterium
GGAGCATATTCGACGAGTGTAAGTCCCCCGTCACCGCTCCAGGCTGTCGGGTCGAGGATCTCGGTGCCAGGCGCTTTGTTCGCATTCACCAGATTTTTATCGATCTTATCCTCATAGCGCCCCATGCCTGTTTCTTGCCAAGCTTCGTAGGCGAGGAGCTGTGCGTTTTCGCGCATTACGCGGCGGATGTGTTGAATCATCTGCTCGCGGATGGAGAGGGGCAGCTCGTTTAACTGCTTATATGCCAATCGTGCAGCGGCGACAGCGCTATCAACATCAGCGAAGAGATTGTCGCCATGGCGTAGGGCGGGCGCCGGTGGGGGCGGCTGCACAGGATCTTTGGGCTCTGGCAGCGGTCCATGCCGCACGCGCTCCCCTTGCTGAAGTTCGTCCATAACCTGTTGGACGATGGCGTCAATTCGTGTGTCGTCCAACATCATCCAGCCCCTGATTTGTCATACTTCACCACACCATCGACTTCGAGAACATCAACGATGGCCATGATCACGCCGTCGCAAGGTCGCTCGCGGGTGAACTTCGTTTGCCGGGCGGCGCTGCCTGTGGCGTATAGAACGACTTCGCCTAATCCTGCGCCAACGGCATCCGCAGCCACACGATAGCCGCCCGTCTCCTTGCCCTCGATGTCGAGCTGCTTGAGCACAAGAAACTTGAGACTCTCGAGACTTTCCTCTTTTCGAGTGGCGACAAGCGTGCCAACAACTTTACCTAGTAGCATAGGGCACTCCATTTCGATGACCGCTGGGTTCGGGCGAAACAATGTTGCTGACGGGGAAGCAAGCCGTTTTGAAGGTGCGGTCCTGTCTCGCTCCGCTTCCTCGAGGAACACGTTCTCGATTCCCCGTCGTGATATTTCGAATCGCCCTCAGTACACGATCACCAATGTCGTCGGTCAGTGCAGCGTGAGTTTAGCTCTCCGCCGGTCCCCGACCGAGTGGCAGTGTGACGTCCACGTTTGCATGCGGGCGCGGGATTACATGAATGGCGGCAACTTCGCCGACCTTCTCCGCTCCGCGTGCGCCGGCTTCAACAGCAGCTTTAACCGCTGCGACGTCGCCTCGCACGACGGCGGTGACAAAACCTCCGCCGGTCTTCTCGTACGAGACCAATTCGACTTTGGCGGCCTTAACCATCGCGTCCGCGGCTTCGACCATCGCCGGATAGCTTTTGCATTCGACCATGCCGAGTGCTTCCGTCATTCCGTATTCTTCTGCCATGTGATCCTCCTGAGTAGCAAGATTTACTTTCTTTGATAGATATTCCCGGCTCAATATTTGGGCAATCTGGTTTCACCTGACGTGAATTGAAATTCTTTCACGTCTTCTTTGGATAGCCTTCGAACTCACTCTTTGCGTTTCGATGCCACTTCACGACCGCTTACACCTTCGATCGAGGCCACCGCCGCGCTGTATCCTGCCATGATGTCACGCTCTTCGCCGCCGAGGTATACCCGACCGAAGCTTCCGAAGGCGCGCACATCGAGGATGTTTATATTGGCGGCTTTCTCCGCTTCATTAGCGGCGAGAGCTGCATAGCCGGCGGGCTCTACTTCCAAAACATACAAGGTTTGCCCGGCTAACAGCATATGCCCGTAGCGCATGCGGTTGATCAGCTGGACCTGGTGGGCGTCGATATTGCGGATGATCTGACTGGAAACGACGCGCGGTTTTATACGGTCCGATTCTTCCAGGCCAAGCGCTTCGAGAATTGCTGCACCCGCTGCGCGCACCTCTGCTTGGTCACTGTGGTGCACCTCGAGCAGCCCGAATAAGCGCTCCACAATCTGCATGCCCGGACGCACTCGCGTGGCTTTAAGGGCAATATCAGTTATGCGATTAATTTCAATGCCGGGGGATATTTCCACCCATAGAGATGTATCGTTAGGGAGGGGGAGAAATCCCTTGACAACTGTGCCTAAGTAGCCGGCATGCTGCAGCTGCAGATTATCGAGAAAAACGTATGTGCGTAGATCAACGGTCATAGATGATCCTCCTTACTGATTTCCGTTCGTGGATCCCTGGGCAATCTTGACACTTGCGCTTGCGCCGATGCGAGAGGCGCCGGCAGCGATCATCTTCTGGGCATCTTCGAATGTGCTGATCCCGCCTGCCGCCTTAACCCCGATTGAAGGCCCAACAACACGGCGCATAAGGGCGACGTCTTCAGGCGTCGCCCCGCCTGGTCCAAATCCGGTTGATGTTTTTACGAAGTCCGCCCCGGCGACTTTGGAGAGCTGCGAGGCAATAACTTTCTCTTCATCCGTCAGCAATGCAGCTTCGATAATGACTTTTAGAATCGCATTCCCTGCGTGGCACACTCGGGCGATGGAGGCAATGTCGCGCTCGACGAGTTCGTAGTCGCGGGATTTCAATGCGCCGACGTTGATGACCATGTCGACCTCGGTCGCCCCGTCGCGGATGGCTTGTTGAGTCTCGAAGACCTTAACCTCCGTCGGTGTCGCCCCGAGCGGAAAACCCACAACTGTGCATACAGGCACTCCGCTTCCCTCGAGAAGCTCTGCACAGAGTTTTACATTCGTCGGGTTGATGCATACCGATGCAAACTGATATTTCCGTGCTTCGTAGCAAAGCTGGGCGATCTGATCATGCGTTGCCTCCGCTTTCAGCAAAGTGTGGTCGATGAAATGGGCGACGCTCGTGTCCGTCGGCGCGATGCCAAGTGTGCTGGCGACGCGGTCAGCGCCTGCGGTGACGACGGGATGGACGTGGTCCATATAAGTGTCGGGGCAGATGTCTGGCGCGCGTGATCCTCCGTTTTTGGCGGAGGGCATCGCCTGGTCGTCCTGGATCAGGATCAGGACCTGGCGTGTGATTTGCTCGATGATGCATTCGATTGTCGCGTCATCTAGCTCTCTCGTCTTTTTTACCTGTAAATTCATTTCCATTACCAATCTAGCTCCTAGAATTAAGTATGATTACTTTGTGAATCGCCGTTCGATCTGCATGATCTTATCCACGCGGTGGGCGTGTCTTCCGCCGCCAAATGCAGTCTCCAGCCAGGTCTTCACAATCTGCTTCGATAAATTCACGCCTAAAAGCCCTGCGCCGAGGGTTAAGACATTTGCGTTGTTGTGCTCCCGGCTATTTGCGGCCGTCGCCTGGTCATAGCACATTGACGCCCGCACGCCGGGCACCTTATTCGCCGTCATGCATGAGCCAATGCCCGCTCCGTCGATGATGATTCCGCGCCAGGCGCGATCATCAGCCACGAGTTGGGCCACAGCGAAAGCGAAATCAGGGTAGTCGACTGATTCCGCGCTGTTGGTTCCGCAGTCGATGACCCCGTAGCCGAGCTCTCCCAGAACTATTTTCAAGCTCTCTTTCAGCGCATATCCGCCATGATCCGCCCCGATTGCGACCTTTTTGTCACTGCCGTCTCCTGGAGTGGGTGTGGGGACCGTAGCCTTCGAAGGAGATGCAGCTAGTTGTCCTTTAAGCATGGTTATTCGACGTTCCATAGCGGCTTGCCGTGCAAGGGGTGTGACTAAGAATCCCGACGGAATTTTGAATTCGCTGCCGTGCGGCAAATCCTTAATGTCCAGCTCCGTCACGAGTTGCTCTGTCGATCGCTGCGAGGGTTGGAAGTGGTGGCCGATAGTTTCGATTCGTTCCTCGGTCACACCTGTAGTGGGGACGATGGAGAGGGCTTGTGAGCCAGTAGAATCGCCTTCTCGGATCGTGATGTGGCGATCCATCGCCACTTGTCGAGCCAGTGGTGTGACTAATGCGCCCTGAGGGACAGTGATGAATCCGCCAAAAGGAAGATCTTTGAAGTCCTGTTCGGTGACCAACTGGTCTGCCGTTCGTTGTGGTAGGTTGAAATGTCTCCCTGTCGTCTCAATCTTCTCTGTGCTGACCTTTGAGTCTGGAACGATCGATAATGCTTGTGAGTCGGGTTCACTATCTCTAAGGATTGATATGTGGCGATCCATCGCCACTTGACGTGCAAGCGGGGTGACTATTGAGTCTTTTGAAACTATGATTTCTCCCCCATAGGGGAGGTCATTCATATCGAGTTCTGTGACCAAGCCGCGTCGCGTGCTCTTTGAAAGCGTAGGGACAGGGTTCGATTTTCCCAACGTCCTGTAAACAACTCGACTCACGAGATTTCGGATATTTTTCTCGTTACTCACGAATGCTTTCTCCTAAACACTGATCGCCATGTGCGCGGGGCAGGGTGCCTCGATCACATCGCCCTCAGATCAGGAACTCCTCTTCTTGCTTGATGCCCATGGCCTCGCGCAGCTTTCCTTGGCCTTGAAAGCGCAGGATCTCAACTTCAAAGCGTGACCGGTCTCCCCGGAACAAGGCATGGAAGTATTCAATGGGCGTGCCATCCTCTAAATAGCTGATGCTCTCGATGCGGATTAGGGGTGATCCAAGCTCGATTTCCAGAAGGTTTGATTGCTGCTCGTTAGCCCCGACAGCATCGATCAATCGCCGACCACGCACGATTCTCAGGTCGTATTCCTTCTCCAAATATGCGTAGAGTGACTCTTCGGTGAGGTCTGCGGAAACCAACTTGCGGCAAGGTTCATAGGGTAAGAAGGAAGCTACGAGAACCACCGGTTCTTCTTCGACATATCGCAAGCGGTTTATCTTGATCACCGGTGTGAGGTCTTCCAATTGAAGATTGGTGGCTACTTTTTGAGAGGCGGGCAAGATCGATTGTTCGAGGATTTTGTCCGCCATTTTTAATCCCCGCTCGGTCATATCTTGATGGAAGCCGACGAGTGAGTGCACAAGGCTCGTGCTGCTGATCTTCGGCTCGGCGACGAAAGTGCCCTTGCCTTTCTCGCGCAAGACCATGCCCTCGTATGTCATTTCTTTTAGCGCCTGCCGAACGACTGTCCGGCTAACTCCGAAATGCTGGCAAAGTTCCGGTTCGCTAGGGAGCTGATCGCCGGGTTGCCAGTGTCCGCTCTCAATTTGCTCGATCAGGACATTTTTAAGCTGGATATAATAGGGAAGAGGGGAATTCCGATCGATGGACATTCCCTGTTTTACTGGCTTTGAACTTCTTGGTGTCATCTGTGCTCTGTCCCTATCCTGTAACTACATGTAATGCTATTGCTCACTACTTGTAATCTTGTCATTACAAGTTAAGGAATTCTATAAGATTTGCGGATTAATGTCAAGTAGTTGGTTTGGATTAGTAATTATGTAAAGCTTACGCGGCGCGATATGAATGGGGATGAAGGGAGCGTGGTCCTCGAGCTGGAAAGACAAGGGTAATGAAAAAGGGAGGTCGCGAGCGACCTCCCTGGCTTTACGACCAAGTGATTTTTAGAAGATGCCCAATAAACTATCCAAGCTCCAGACGGCGCCAGCATCTAGCATAATTATGATTACCTGCGCTGCGATCATCATCAAGTTCTGACCTTGCTCACATTGATATGCCGGATTGACAGATCTATCCTTAGGTTTGACGCCTGCAAGCGCAAGGTAGTTAAGGTTCATGAAGATGCCGACGAGCGCCGAAATTGGTGTCAGAAATCCGAGTGTCAGCCCGATCCCCGTTGCCGTCTCGCCAGCGATCACGAGGTAGGGGAACCAGCTGCGGTTTTTGCTGACCATGGACTTGATCAAAGAAGCGAAGGCCGGCACGGGATGGTTATCCGCCAGGGAAATCGTCCAGTCGACCATGCCTCCATCGATGAATTTGCGGAGCGGTTTGTGCAGCACACTCTTGATCCACCACAAACCGACAGCAATGCGTAAGATCGCCAACCAATGGCTAGCACTGAGAAAACCGAAAATATCTTGCATGACTCCTCCGTTCTTTTTATTCTTCGAATCTTGCCCGGTCCCTATCCGCTGACCAACCCATTTGGGCTGATTTATTATGTGGCAGGGAGCAGGTTGTGAATGACTTTCTACACATATAGATGGGTCTGTCCAGTTGTTTTCTTACGTCGCAAATTTAAGGCCAATTGCAGCCTGGTTTTTATATTGATCGCGTATTACTGTACATGATTGGAAGCTTTGGTCCGCGTGGCGTGCGCTATCAGCGGATCGTAATGAAGGAGTACGGAAAATAGTGCCAATATCAGCGCGGACACAATTTCCGGTCGATCAGAATCTCGAGTATACTTTTTGCTGTTATCACGACCCAAAAAACAATCCAGCAAAATGATGTATTGCTTCGAGAATCATAGGATTAAATAGTGGAACGCAACAACGAGCAGTGGATTTCCGATCTGCGTTCACCAGGGAGTGCACAAGATGAAGCCCTGGAGGATTTGCGTATCAAGATACGGAAGGGACTGCCGTATTCACTCTCAAAATGGCTGACCCCATCAGACCCGAATTTCGACGCACTGGCCGACGAAGTTGTTCAGGAGACCCTGCTGCGAGTATTAGATCACATCGAGTCTTTCGAGGGCCGTAGCAAATTCACGACCTGGGCGCATAAGATAGCGGTTCGGATAGCGCTCACGGAGTTAAGACGCAAACGCTGGGAAGATGTCTCTCTCGATGAATTAGTACACGGAGATGATGGAGTATCGGGGTTTGACCGAATCGCGGGGATGACTCCCGATCCAGATCTCTCCGCCGAGCAAGTTGACATCATGGGGCGAATCCAGCAAGTTATCCAGGATGAACTGTCTGAGAAGCAGAGAACTGCGCTGCTCGCCATCGGTGTACACGGTATGCCGATTGAAGAAGTGGCGCGCAGGATGAATATGAAACGCAACGCACTATACAAACTCTTGCATGATGCCCGGCTGCGGTTAAAGAAAAGTATGGCAGCTGAGGGATTGAACCCTGAGGAGATCCTTGCCGCGTTTGAGCAAGGGTAAGAAATCACCTCGCTGCATTGTCAAAGGAAAAGATAGAATTCTGATGAAGGACACTGGTAGGATGCTCAAGAAATTACTCGGGATGGTCGAGAAGACCAATGAGCAGGAAATGGACTGCGCAGAGGTCTTCGAAGTGCTGGACATCTACGCTGAGGCGATGGTGCGCGGCGAAGATACGTCCGAGATGCTCCCAAAGGTAAAACACCACATCGAGATGTGCCGTGATTGCTTCGAGGAGTACGAAGCGCTAGTGCGCATCCTTGAAAGCCCTGATCTATAATCAACCAGTTTCCTGAGCCACGATAGTTCAAGCTCGGTGCGTCAGCACCGGGCTTTTTTCGTTCTCATCGATTGTATGTAGCAACCAGGCAGCTCATTTTCGGCTACACATATCCTCATTCCCACCCCCTCCTACAAATCCACGCTCTGAGAAGTTCGAAGCTGCAACCCGAAAAGTAAGACAGATCGTAAGCAAGGCGTCTACGAGGGTGAACCTTGGTAGCAGCTTCAGCGCCAAAAAGCCTGGGAGGTAGTTATGGTTGGTCTAATTATCGTTCTTGCCGTAGTTGTAACCGCTGCGGGTTTTATTTGGGTGCGTATCAGTGGCTCACCCGGGCTCGTGCGGGATCCCGTTCGAATTCCTGTCCGCATCGACGAGGAGCCGCCTGTGCGACGGATCCATGTCGAAATCCGCTCGAATTCCTACTGGCGCTAATTGCGAGAGTTGCTCTTTCCTATAACGTTGATTCGAGAAAGGAGTCAGATGGTCACTACAGTTCGGTCTCATATTTCAAATCAAGATCAGAAGGGTTCAATTGCTAAAAGGAGGCTCTAATGCAGAAGTTAATCGGAAAAATGGCACGCATGTACCCGTTATTCATCCTGATGGGGTTCATGATCGTGATTACCGCCTTTGTCATAGGATATCTGAACTCACAGGCGGCAGCAGCGTATTTCGCTGAATCCAAAGCGGTTCGTGAGACGACGTTGATGGCGCAGCGAGCGACGATCGAAAGTGTTGGGCTATGGCTGCCTTACTTCAAGTTCCTGGGCATCGGTTTGATTCTGAGCGGTATCGTAATGGCCTTGAGGGTCATCATCGATGCACTTAAAGGCGCCGGAAACCAGGTGCTTGCAAATCTTCCCGAAGGTAAGCGGCCTGCTTTACCCGCGACGCCTTGGTATGGATTGTGGATGCCGGTAGTAATGATGCTCGGATTGACGATGTTTATCGTCGCTTTGATCGTCAGTATAGATCTCGCCGGGATTGCTCAAGCGCTCTTCGCTCACCCGCTACCGGTGATCGACGCAGCCGGGGCAGGGTCCGCGTTGCTCGTACAGGTTCAGGCCATCCATTCAACACTGGCGTGGCTGATACCGCTGAAGTTCTTCGCTATAGCGACAGAATTCCTCGCGATCGCTATGGGCTTGAGCACGATCATCTACATATTAAGCAACCAGACTGAGATGATAGACAAAGGCATCCAGCTCGGGCGATCAATGAGGCAGGGGAACGCCAAAGTTGAGAATAAGCGCGAGCAGGTACCGGCGTAGATAAAGGTTTGATTGTTTCCGAAATAAAGGAGTTAAAACGATGGCTACAATTAATGAACCAAAAAAAGCCTGGCAGTTACGAGTATATCCATTCTTCACCCTGTTAGGTTGGGTGTTAATCACGATTTCGTTCATCATCGGCCTAGTCGTGCTGTCTTCCAGCGCAGCCAACTATTGGGGGGAGAACGCAAAGGCAGTTCGCGATGCAGCCGAGGTAGGCTCTGCGCTGTTGGGCCAGCTAAGTATTCTCACTGTCACGTCCCTTTGGTTAGAACCGCTGGCTTTTCTGGGTGTGGCTGCTTTCATGGTCGGAATTGCACTTGAGTTTTCGTCCATCCCTAAGTTACTCGACAATCGTGGACACGTCATGGGGCTTTGTTTCCCCTTGATCGTGAAGCAGAGCGGCGAGTAGGCAGCAGGAGCTAAAGGAGAAATTAAAATGGCAAACGTAAATCTTCCTGAAGAAAAAGCACGCTTTCCTTTCAATATGATCGAGAGCATGATGCCGATGTACCCGATGATCGCCGTAATGGGTTGGATGTTCGTAGGGATCGCATTCCTGGTCGGGTTATTCACCCTGGCGCCTGCGCAATCCGCGTTTTTCTCGGACGCGAAAGCCGTGCGCGAAGCGGCAGAAGCGGGTTCACTCTTTGTGAATGCGAACGTCACCTCTCATGTTATCGAAGCCTGGGTTCCGCAGTTTAAGTTTTTGGGGCTCGGCCTGGGTTTGATGGCCATTACGATGGCTCTTGGGATTATCGCTAAGAAACTTCGCATCATGGGCATGACGATCACAGGGCATATGTCATCCAGTTTCCGACCACCCATGCCGCCCGTTCCTGGGCAAGTACGCTGGTTTCAGCTCAGCACTTTGATGGGTGTGATGATCCTTATCGGTACCCTGATCGTCGGCATTGTTCTGGCGACAGGTGTCGTTCCGTCCTATTGGAATCACTCGATTTCCAATGTATTGAATCAGGCTCAACCGGGGTCTGCGTTGTTAGCGCAACTCGGCGTGGTCAAGTCGTTCCATTTCTGGTTGAACCCGTTGCGATTGGTGGGCATGTCCTTCCTGTTCACCGCCATTACGATCGCACTGGCTGTGATCGTTAGTACATTACGACAACAGGCGAAACTGCTGGTTGGTTTCTTCTATCAAGCCAGCAGCTAAGCGAGAGGGAAGAAAGTAAGAATTCCGCCAATCACACCGTCAAAGGTTCAAGAGCGGCGAATATTCTCCCTCTTCTTCTCCTCCTATCAAAGCCCCGGGTAAGTCCCGGGGCTTTGTGTTTATTAGACATAGAGGCACAGATTAGGAGGGGGAGAAGAGAATGTATTGAAGGTTGGATACGGTTATTTCTTCATATTTGCTCTGTGGAATTGCCCGCACCGGTAACCTCGCAACCTCAGCCGGGTGCGCTCAAGTAAGATTTCGATGTGTTTCCATGTCTAATGGAGGATGGTCGAACGGATCTTATCGTCAATAAAGAAACCCTTAGTTCTTTGAACAGGCACTCAGGAGCTAAGTTAACAAAATTAGAGGAGTTCAACTGATGGAGACGAAACCAATTCACATCACCGATGCCGAGTTCGAGGAGAAGGTTCTTAATGCGGATCTGCCGGTTTTGGTAGATTTCTGGGCGCCTTGGTGCGGACCATGCCGCATGATCGCTCCGCTCCTGGATAATATCGCCGAGGATTATGCAGGCAGGGTCCTGGTAGCCAAAGTCAACACCGACGAAAACGCCGATCAGGCGATGCATTATGGAGTTCAGGGCATACCGACGCTGCTGGTATTCTCGGGTGGCGAGCTCATCCGCGAGCACGTCGGTGTGGTGCCTGAGCCGCATCTTCGTGAGCTTGTCGACGAGGTACTTGAAATCGCCATGGAAACAACTCCCAGCTAATTATTCAAGAACAAACCCCTTCTCTTTTGCATGGCCGATACAAATCGGCTTGCGGGAAGGGGTTTTTGTTTTAACAAGCGACAAGTGCCAACGCTCATCCCGACAAATGCGCTGAAAATCTCAGAACAAGGTGATCTGAATGCCGAATGGAGTTGATGCTCCACGAGCTCAAATTGGTTCGATGTTCTCTTCAACCCAGGAGTTGTACCTCCGCGTTATTTCCAGTGTGAATGGTCCTGGTCTACCCTCCCCGATAACGTGGTTGTCAATTTTCACGATGGGGACCACGCCTCTGCTGCTGCTTGATAAGAATGCCTCCTGTAGAGACGGGAGATCTTCAATCGTGACAGGGTGTAGATGTGAAGGAAGCAGGTCAGGCGTGACATCCAGGATGATTTTACGTGTGATCCCGAAGAGGATCTTATCGCCCGCTGTCCACAGTTTTTCATTTTTTACAGCGTAGAAGTTGCTGCTAAAACCTTCGAGCAGCTCGCCCCTCGAATTGCAAACGATTCCCTCGTAGATATGTTCTGGAAGCGCCTCGTTCGCCTCGGCCCTTAATCCAATCCAGGCATTGGTTTTGGCGCGTGGGTTTGGACGGGTGATGCAATGCGCAGCGACTTCAGCTCCATTCATTAGTATCTCGGTTGGGACCTCTTTGAGCGATTCAGCCGCGAGAAGGATTTGATTCGGGTTATCGCGGGAGATGGTTAAGCGGAAGCGTGCATTTTCATAGCCACCAGCCGCAAGAGTATCTCGCAGCGCTTCGCGCAAACCCACACGATCCAACTGTAAGGGTATTGATTCCAACGCTGCGGATTCTTCAAGTCGATCTAAATGCGCGTCCAGCATCACGGTCTTCGTTGTGTAATATGTCCGTGAGACGGTGTAGATTCCGGCAGGCTCAAGCCTATTAAGATCATCGAGCGAGTGGACTTTATAGGGTGCATCGATCAGGCGTTGATCTTCAAGTAAAAGCTTGGTTGGTATGATCATCGGCGGGCAATGGCACCTCGGATGTGACTTCTAGTATTTATCGAAACCGTGATTTCTGACCGGATCAAGGGTTCCCCCAATCCCTCACAGAAATGAGAACAAACCCCATTGTATCTGCAATTTGCGGCAATCAAGGAGAATATGCCATCTTTGACTCGTGGGTTACAAGCTTATGTTGTTTTGTGCATGGCCTGCGGTACCGCAGCGCTCACGAGTGAGATTCGGGTTGCTCAGATCGTCTGAATTGGTGAGCGGACGAGAACTATCCGTCTGGCGCGGATTCCTGGCCCTTAATCCATGAATCTGCTTCAAAAAAGTTGCTGTGAGCAGTTCGAGGGTTAGTGATAAGATACATTATCCCGGTCTTCAGCTCGGCCGTGACCAGCTTAAAACACGAGGCAAATCAACCTATTGCATCAACTGGTCATCGCCGCGCGTTCCAGGTGTCAACTGCCAATCGGATTGCGTGCGATTAATGCCTGCGAAGCGCTGAGAGCGGGAACTTCGCAACAATAACGGGAAGGGTGAAGGAAGCATGCGGGAACCAGGTCTCCTCCTGGCGTTCTATACCGACGATGAAGCGGCCTCCCTGGCTTACCGGGCTTTAAAAAAGCGCGGAGTCCGTCGCGTAGCGCTGCTTAAAAAATCCGCTGACGGCAGTGTTTCAATCAACAAGGCCACAGGCTTTTTTGCATGGATCGGTGGAATTCTAGGTGGATTGCTGATTGGCTTGCCGATCTTCCTGCTCGCCTCGCGCTCAGAGGGGCTTCAACTTGGTGTTGGTCAACTCTGGGGCAGCGTGATCCCTGCATTGCTGGGTTATGCGATCGGCGTGGTTCTCGGGCTCTTTATCGTACGCATGTTGGATTTGGGGATTAAGCGTGATCTTATCGCTCGTTACGCGCGCTGGATCCTGGAAGACGAATTCCTCGTTCTGCTGCAGCAGGATATCGAATCGCTCAGATGGGCGATCCCAATTCTGCGTGAATATGGAGAAGTCCAACCGACTATCTTCGCTCTCCATCCCGAACGGACGTATCCATCCGCAGACGATCGGTTTGAGCTGATCCCGCTTCCTGCGCCCCAGATTCAACACCACGCAGTCCGGTTGGCGCAAGAACATAGCGTCGCCCTAGGTGGTCAGAGCGATGTCTCGTGTCTGCGCCGTATGAAAGAAGCTCGACAGGTTATACGGTCGGTTCGCCGAGACTTAGCCGAAGCTGAGAGGCTCGAACAGCCCATCTCCCCCTCCGCTGAGTGGATACTGGACAATGAATATCTGATCCAGAGCCACATTCGCGATGTTCAGATTAATCTACCGAAGAAGTTCTTTTTCGAACTCCCCGTATTGGTGAGCGAACAAAATAAGGGCCGCCCGCGCGTGTACAGTCTGGCGAAAGAACTTGTGATGCACACCGATGCCCGCCTGGACCGCCAGAATATCGATGAGTTCCTTTCTGCGTACCAGTCGGTGTCAAACCTCACAATCGGTGAACTATGGGCGGTTCCAATGATGCTCCGCATCACATTGGTCGAGTCGATCGAGCAGATGGCCAAACGGATGATAGCAGAGTTGCGAGAGCGCGAGCAGGCCGATTTCTGGGCGAATCGATTGCTTGCGACGGCCAGGCGAGATCCGGATCAGATATTTTCTGTGTTAGCTGAGCTCACCGAGGATCAGCCGAATCCAAGCGCCTATTTTGGCTCACAGATCACGGGGCATCTCTATGATGAAGATGCCGCCTTGGTCCCGATGCAGAGCTGGCTGGAACGAACGCTACGAGGTCCGGTTGGAGAGATCAACCTACGTGAGCAGGGGCGTCAGGCTGCAGAGCAGGTGTCGATCGGCAATGCGATATCGAGCCTGCGGCAATTATCCTTGCTCGATTGGCGTGAAGTATTCGAAAGCCATAGTGCGGTGGATAAGATATTGCTGCGTGATCCGGCACGCGTGTACCTCGATATGGATTTTGATACACGTAACAGGTACCGGCAGGCGGTGGAAGAAATCGCTCGTAGGGGCGAGGCGTCGGAGGAGACCGTCGCCCACGCGGCGGTTGACCTCGCGGCGGCACATACTAATCGGTCGAGGGGGCGTTCGCGTGAAAGCCATATAGGCCTATATCTCATCGGTGCCAAGCGAGGTGAATTCGTAAAGAGCGTGGAATGCAGCGAACCACCTCGTTTCCGACTCCTACAGTGGGTTCGCCGTCATCCCACGGGGATCTACCTCACCTCGATCGGGTTGGTCAGCGGGTTTTTTACAGCACTCGGCCTCATGATCGGCGCTCGGGGGATGTCGCTTCCCCTCCAGGTCTCCCTGGGGGTCTTGCTGCTGGGTCCATCGAGCCAGCTCGCAGTTCAGATCGTGAATTACCTTCTCACGCGTCTCCTGCCACCGCATACGCTTCCGAAGATGGATTTCCGACACAGCGGCATACCTGAGGCGTTCAGAACGTTGGTTGTCATCCCCATCCTGCTGCTCGATGAGGAGACCATCCAGGAGGATTTGGAGAAGCTCGAAATCCGCTACTTGGCGAATCCGGAAGCCAACCTCATCTTCAGCCTTTTCACGGATTACAGCGATGCGCTTGAGCATCATCATGTAGGCGATGAAGCTTTACTCCGGAAGGCGGCCGATGGCATAAAGGAGCTCAATCGACAATACGGCTCTGACCGCTTCTACCTTTTTCAT
>JAUWDI010000003.1 GCA_030608865.1 Anaerolineales bacterium
AGTTCGATCTCGAGTGAGTGTTCGCTGTCGTTCCGCACTTGTACCAATTCGATCCCGTAGTCCTGTTCTAATTTTTCCTGGAATCTGTTTAGCAACTCTGTGTCCACCGGGATGGCTCCGAGAGGGGTTGTATAGGCATCATGCCCGCTGGTCAATACTCGGCCTTGTACAGGGGTGTGCAGCGGCGAGATGACGGCGACCGTCTCGGGCGTGAGGTTTTCCAAGTGCCGGAAGGCATAGGCAGCAACTTGGCCCGAGTAGCGATGCCCCGCGTGGGGGGCGATGATCCCGACTACCTCGCCGTCCAGGGGCTGGATAGTAGCGGCGTTTAAATATTGATCAATCGATTGGGCGAGTGCATCTGCGCTGCCTGGGTACCAGGTCCCGGCAATGGGGGAAGGCCGGATATCAACCGGAGTTTCATTCTCATCCACGATAATCAGGATTGTAGCACAAACTTCACCCGCTCAATCGGTTCAAATATTCCAGGGGAGAGTTGGAGTGGGTGAGATGTGCTCGGAAACCAGCCATCGACTTGACAATAGAACATAAGTTCTGCTAGAATAGAACACCCGTTCTAAACTAACCGGGCGGGGCGCTGGAGGTGGAATATGGAAGGGGCGTTCTACAAGCAGGCGTATTTAGAACAACAGGCAGATCAAATTGAGTCGGCGCTGAACGAAATTCAGGTGCCCGCGCGCGTGGGTGGGGGCGTAGTGAAAGAGGATCGTGTCCGCTACCATCTCGCCCCGGCGATCGGTTTGCGCGCGGATGACCTCATGCAGGCGATGGATCACGTGTCCGCGTCGCTGGGCGGCGTCGGCGTCAGGTATATCTGGGAAGCACGAGAGCAAACGATTGAGGTTGCGTTCTCGCGCGGCAAGGAACTGCGCTTGCTCCCATTGATGCATTCATTAGACGGATTGCAGGCGCTGCAGGCAGTCGTGGGGATGGAAGCGAATGGAAGACCCTTGCTGCTGGATTTCACGCGCAAGAATACCTGGGGTATGTTCATCGCCGCGACGAAGGGCGCCGGGAAATCCGAGCTCTTGCGGGCCGTTCTAGTGTCGCTTGCATTAACCAGCCGCCGATCCGAAGTGAACTTCATCGGCATCGATCTAGGTGGTCGGGAGCTTGCGATTCTGGATGCGCTGCCGCACACGCTCTCAGCCGTCGCAACGGACGCAAGATGCGCTGCAGAACTCCTGCTTTGGATATGTGAAGAGATCGAGCAACGTCGTTTCTCGGGCTTTAACAAACCGCATCTGGTTCTTTTTATCGACGATCTAAACCGCTTGCTGCGGGCAGCGGGAGAGGATGGAATCGGCTTGTTAAAAACGGTCATCGACGATGGTCAGGATGCAGGCGTTCATATGGTCGCAGCCTATCGCCCCCCACTGCAATCCATTGAGTCTTCCCTGCAGCATTTGCCGGGGCTTGTAAAGGCGACGGCCTATCCGCACGATCAGGGGAATGGGACGGCATTTGATGGACGCTTCACCTTCAAGGTGGGCTCGGTCGCAAGCCTCGTCGAAGTCGCCTGGCTCAATGTCCAGGATCTTGATGCCGCCGTACGACTCGCGCAAAACGGGTGACGGGTATCAAGCGGTTGGACGTGAAGGGCTTGGCGATGAGTGGATCTGAATCGAATCTGATATTGAGTATGGAAATACACGGGCGATGGGTGCGTAAAAAAAAGGACAAACTAAAAATATTGTTATCGCCTCTCGTAATTTTCTTGAAGTGGAACTCTGGCAAGAATGATGCAAGGAGAGAGGGGAAGAACGCAAGCGTTTCTTCCCAATCGATGTAGGAACTGGCTAGTGAGATGAGTCGTTGCAATGTTTATTTTGCGGTGATTGTTGATTTCTAGAGCAGCAATTTGCGATGTGCAAAAGTGCATGTGCGTGATGGTTAAAGGAGCGTCTGGTTGATGAGAGTAATGGGTATTGGCGAACCAATTCGCATCCTCAAGGCGAGCGGGGAATCGCACCCGCTAGAGTTCGCCTGGCGAGGTCGGCGGCACTACGTTCGGACCATAGAGGGGTATCGGTCAGATGCAGAACGAAGGGGCAGCAAGGTGCAAGAGAGAAAACGATACCAATTGATTACGGCAGATGGCCTTCATTATAAGTTTTTTGCGGCGGAAACCCCGTCCCTTCCTGAGACACCAGGACGGTGTGGGGCGGGGAGGAGCCGCTTACCTCCTTTCAAGTTACTCGGTAAATTTCCTACATGATACTCACCGCGAAGATTAAACTTCAACACACGCCCTACCAACACAATGCGTTGCTCGAAACACTTGAAAACGCAAATACCGTCTGCAACTACGCCAGCGAACAGGCATGGGAACATCGGATATTTCGCCAATACCCACTTCACCATCTTGTATATCGTGACGCAAGAGAACGTTTCTCTCTGGGTGCCCAGGTTGTCGTGCGTGCTATCGGAAAAGTTGCTGATGCCTACAAACTCGACAGGCGAGCGAAGCGTACTTTCGCACCGCGTGGTGCATTCCCTTATGACAATAAAATTCTCAGCTTCAAAACCGACGAACGAACAGTGAGCATCTGGACATTGGAAGGCCGCCAGCATATGCCTTATCTGTGCGGCGAACGACAAAATGAGTTGCTGGAAGGCAAGCGGGGCGAAGCCGACCTATGCTGTATAAATGGAGAGTTTTATCTTTTCGTGGCTTGTGAGGTAGGAACACCGGAGCCTGAAGACGTTGACGATTTTCTCGGTGTCGATCTGGGAATTGTCAATATCGCATCTGATTCCGATGGCGAAGTATTCAGCGGCGAACAGGTTGAAGAAACTCGCCGCAAGTTCGCTCACCGCCGCCGCAACCTTCAACGTAACGGCACGCGTGCTTCTAAGCGCAAACTGAGAAATATTCGCCATAAACAATCCCGCTATCAAACTGATGTTAACCACCGGATCAGCAAGGCAATCGTGCAAAAAGCGAAACGCACCGGACGCGGCATTGCCCTTGAAATACTCAAGGGAATCACGCGGCGGGTAAGGGTTTCTCGCAAGCAGAGGGCACGTTTGCATAACTGGTCCTTTGGTCAATTGGCGTCCTTTGTCCAGTACAAGGCTAAGTTGGCAGGTATGCCAGTCATGTTCGTTGACCCGAAATACACCAGTCAAACTTGCTCTGTTTGTGGACATATTGACAAACGTAATCGACCCGATCAATCAACATTCTCCTGTGTGTCCTGCGGCTTCTCTGCATCCGCAGACACCAACGCGGCCGTGAATATTGCGGTCAGGGCTGTTGTCAACCAGCCAAACGGGCTTTTTACCCAAGGTAGCGCGGCCTAGGCCGTAGTTACAAACCCCGTCGCTTGCGGCGGGGTAGTTGACTGCAGTGTTTCATTCGATCTCAATCGAAGGACCTGGCGCATGGAATCCCTCACCGGGAGAAAGGGAAGGCGAGCGTGAGAGTGGGAATGTTGTGGTTTGACGGCAATCGAGAACTTAAATTTGGGGATCGCATTGAGCGTGCATCCAGGTTTTATAGCGAGAAATATGGGCGGCAACCAAGCGTTTGTTTGGTCAACCCGAGGACACTCCCGCAAGAGGCCCCGGGACATGTGGGCTCACTAAAAATTGGAACCAGTCTCTCTGTCTTGCCCGATCATTTTTATATTGGGATGGGCGAAAGAGGGCGCACTTCGAAGAAGTGAGCGAAATGTCTGTGAGGAGTCCGCGCGGACATATTCGCCGTGGAAATATATTGTGAGCTAGAGAAGGTTTGGAAAAAGGGGGATCGTAAAAGCTTACGTTTGGTTTGATGTGGCAGCTATGAACCCCTCCAGTGCTGCATCTAAGTTGATCGTACTGTTCTTCACCGAGATATCGATGGTAAGCAATTCATGGTAGATGCGCTCGAGTTCTGAGGCGCTAAAAGTACGCGCCTGCGAGGTAATCTTCTGGGCAACGAATTTTGGGAGGTTGAGTGCGCTGGAAATCTCTTTTCCCTCCTCCAGGGCAGATTGGGCTTGGATGAGTAACCGGAATTGACGGATAATCATCGCAAATACATAGAAAGAGTCTTCCTCCGACAGGACGCTGTGAAGGTATCGATTAGCGTCACTCATGCGCCGCTCTCCGACCGCATCGACCATCGCAAAAATGTTCGTCTGACCCCTGAAGGGCGTTAGTTTTTCAACATCCACCAACTCGACCGGGCGCTCATAATTAACATAGTCCAACAATTTGACGATCTCCTGATGGGCTAGATAGGGATCATCCATCACCGATTCGGCAAGCAGACGGGCAGCGTCCGCAGACATCGCTCCGTCAAGCGATTGGCATTGTTTCTGAACCCAGGAGATGAATTGTGAACCGTGTGGAGAGCTGAATTGCCAACTCTTGCCATGATCGGGATTTGAATCAACCCAAGACATGAGCGGAGAAGGTTTCTTCTTCTTAGATTTACTGCCTTTTGCCTGAATGTTCTCGATGAGGACTAGCGCTGTGGAATCCGGAAGACGGTCGAGCAGGGCTATTAGAAACTCCCTTGATTCCTTCAGTTTCAGGACAACCTGCGCATTGTCCAGGACAACAATCCGGCGTGAGGAGAGGAAAGGAACTGACATACAGGCTTCTTCGAAGGCACCGCGGTCAAGATGGTCCCCAGAGAACTCTTGCGTGTTCATATCCGCGACTGTTGTGTCGCCGACTTTACTGCGCAAGGTGGCGACAAATTCAGTGATTGCAAAGCGATCATCGCCAACAAGAAGATAGACTCTCGGGGGAGGTTTCGTCATAGCGTCAGTTCTTCGTAAGGATATGGAAGGTGGGATTGGAACTGGTATGGACACGCCGTATAGAGAGAACCTCAAGTTGCTCAGGGTCACCTTGTGTGGTGATGTGTTGCTGAACAGAGAGGCCGATAGGCTGGGAAATGATCAAGGCGAAGAGAGATGCCGCGATCGCGAGCGGGAGGCGTTCAGCGCGACGACGCCAGTTTTCATTCTCGCCGCCCATTAATGTTAGGAAGGAAGCAGTACCTGCGAGAATCGCGGAGGTCACGAGATTTGTTCCGCAGTTGGGGTGGATAGCCAGTTGGTGCTCGCCATTGCGAAGTCTACGGAGTGCTTCCTGAACCGCCGACTCCAGCACTTCGATGGGCACATCCCCGTACAAGAAAAAGCCCTGGGTATTAGACCGGCCAATAAACCTATGATTTGGAAATTGCTGGCTAAGTATGTGGATCGTCGCATGTTCAAGAGCATGATTACGGCGGATTCTGGAGAGTGCAGGAACATTACGAAGGGTTTGAAGTTGATCTGCCATTTAGAGCCTCAGGAGAAGAATGATGGCATTATACACTGGGTCCTTTATTGCGCTCCGCTCTTCTACATGGATGACTTTAATCGCTTAGGAACGGCGACGTGTGACAAGGTCAACAGCCGTGCACGCGCTGCCCTACCCAATTACTGTATTCAGAGCTATCCATAAATGTGTTTGAGCGCATCCAGTTGGCCTGAGAGTTGTTGCCTGTCTTCACAGGTCAACATTGGGCGCAGATTTGCTTTCGTGATCGAGAGCGGTTCGAGGTAGCGCTTGAGGTGTTTACGAAAGCGGATGATCCCAAGCTTTTCTCCGTGATAGGTAATCATGTGATCGAGGTGCCCTTGCATAATTTGGATGCGCTCCTCGATGGGAGGCGCCTCACCCGGCATCCTCTGGAAAATCCAGGGGTTGCCGATCGCCCCTCGACCAATCATCACGGCATCACAACCGGTCGATGTTTTCAGGCGCTCGATATCTTGAGGTGTTTGTACGTCTCCATTCCCGATTACGGGGATTGTAACTGCAGATTTTATCTCTGCAATTGTGTTCCAATCGGCGTCACCGAGATAGCCTTGATTTCGCGTACGGGCGTGAACAGCGATGAGTGCGCCGCCATTGTCTTCAACGGCGTGTGCAACTTCCAGGTAATTTAAGCTCGTTTCATCCCAGCCAATCCGTATTTTCGCGGTAACAGGCACGTTTAAAGCACCAGTTAGACGATGGATGATCCGCCCGATCTTATCTGGCTCTCGTAGCAAACCCGCCCCAGCCCCGCGGCTGGATACTCTTCGCGAAGAGCAACCCATGTTAACGTCGATAGCATCAGGTCCTAACTTTTGTATTCGCAGGGCAGCCTCAAGAAGATTCTCTTCTGATTGATCGAAGATTTGGAAGATGACTGGACGTTCCTCGGGGAGGAAATCCAGGTCGCGCAAGGCTAGATCGTCATCTTGTATAAGCGCGATGGCATTCACGAAACCCGTGTAGCTCATCGAAGACCCAAAGCGACGGCAAAGCGATCGAAAGGGAACGTCAGAGAAACCATCCATGGGTGCGAGGATTAAATCACCCTGGATGGGAATGTCGCGAAGCATGAAATCGGGTGCAGAGAGAGGCATACATGGTTTATACCGCGACAACACTTGATAGATCAAGTCACCTGGATCGAATAATCTTTCGATTGGTTATTAATCGTCCTGCTATGGCTACTTGTAGCTAAACCATGGGCGGAATAAAATAGTGTCTATGAACTGGGAGTTAATCGGGCACGAGTGGGCAGTGAACTTACTTAGCAGGCATATCGCCAGCGATCAAGTTCGACATGCGTATCTCATAACTGGACCGGATGGTGTTGGGAAGAGGACGCTGGCGATGCGCTTCGCGCAGGCTTTAAATTGCACTGATTCGAAAAAAGCAGGAGAGTTCTGTGGTCAATGTAGGGCCTGTAAGTTTATTCAGCGTAAGCAATTCCCCGATCTTCACATTGTAGAGGCCGAGGATGTGGGTGGGATTCTGAAGGTAGAACAAATCCGCGAATTACAGCATCAATTAGCCTTGTCTCCCTACGAGGGGAAAAAGAGAGTGGCGCTTCTGCTGCGCTTTCATGAGGCGAATGATAATGCTGCCAATGCACTGCTAAAAACACTCGAAGAACCTGCGCCAAAGGTAGTCATGCTCCTCACCGCCCAATCAAAGGAGACCCTACTGCCGACGATATCCTCCCGTTGTGAAATCCTTCAGCTAAGGGATGTCTCACGCGAACAGATTGAAGAGGTATTAGTGGAGCGCGGGGAGGGGCATGAAAAGGCAGCCCTGCTTGCTCGGCTGGCTGCCGGGAGGCCGGGGTGGGCGTTTCACTATGCTTCAAACCCCGAATTGCTGGATGAGCGCACGGAACACCTAGAAGACCTGATCAACCTAATAAAGGCGGATCGACTCGATCGTTTTAAGCACATCGAGCGATCGACGCGAGCGTGGGAGCAGGAACGAAAGCGGGGCGGGGAGCATCCACGGTTGAGGGCGCTTGGCGCTCTGGAAAACTGGGTTAGCCTTTGGCGGGACGCGATGATGCTTGCCTACGATGCGACGGCTGAGCAGAGGAACATAGACCGTGCGCAAGACATACAGATGCTGGTGAGCGCACTCCCACCGGAACAAATCAGCGAGATTCTGGGCAAGTTAGAACAGTCGAAAAGAGATCTTAAAAAGAATGCTAATGTTCGGTTGGTGATGGAGACTTTAATGCTGGATCTGCCCAGGATCCCTGGGGGATAGGCTGAAAATAATGTCGGTCGCACGTGTGAATGAATAGCTCGACTGTTATTGAAGTAACGAAACGTTTTTTCTTTTCTACCCCCATCTTGATCTCCTGATATTGTGTTTCTTCCCATGCATAGCATGGGTTCTTGGTTTTATTTGGAGCGCGGAAGCATGAAAGTAAACCTCCCGCAGGTTTCAAACCTGCGGGAGGTTAGGGGAGTCAGTTGCTTAATGGAGGTGGGCCGACACACGGGTCGGCCCCTACACGTTTAAGGGGTTGCAGGGGCCCACACCTGGGTGCGCCCGAGATGAGGAGATGACGAGCTGACACAGAGGTCGGTCCCTGCGCTGGAATAACATAATGAAGTTGAGTTACTAAAATCCGCTTGGTCACCCCCCCCCACAATTTAGAGGAGAACAAAAAAATGGTTAACTGGGAGTAGAGCCAGTGGATTTAACTCAATACTCAGGCGTTGAAAAATTTATTAGCGAGGTTCGACGACGAGACGTATGGCGGTGCGCTCTTTTCCGCTTATATCGACGGTGGTGAACTCGGGGAGGCAGACGATATCAATCCCATCTTCCTGAAGGTACCCACGGGCGATGGCGACCGCTTTAACAGCTTGGTTTACGGCCCCAGCGCCGATCGCTTGCACATCGGCTCGATGGTGCTCGCGGACAACTCCGGCGATTGCACCAGCGACAGCAGAAGTGCGGGAATCTGATGAGACTTTAAGAATGTCCATCGGGCTCTCTCAGATGGAAGCGGAAATGTCAACGCCCGATAAGTGGCGCGCTCATTCTGCATTGTATAGGATTCATGTACCCGTCGCAAGCAGCAGCATTGGATCACACCTTATCTTGCGGTGAGGTGTTAGGTTAAGTAGTGAAATTTGGCGTGAATAAGCACTTCAACCAGAGGATCAGCTTATTCGTTTGCTCGCCAAAATAAACTGTTTATATGATCAGCCTAATCAAAAGTGGAGGATAATGAAGCCATGGAAGACCAACCCTTAGCAACCAGTGACGAAACAACCAGTGACGACAGATTATGGGCTGCGCTCGGTTATCCCATTCCTATTATCTCCTTAGTTCTCTTATTAATGGAGGAGAAGAAAGATATCCCCTTCCTGCGATTTCACGCCGTGCAGTCAATCGCGGTGAACATTGTAATTTGGGTAGTCATTGCTATCGTTGTTCCGCTAACGTTTGGGGTTGCAGGGATTTGCGCTCCATTGCTCTGGTTCGTAACTCTATGGCCTGCATTCGATGCCTATAAGGGGAACTACACGGAAATACCCGTAATCACCAAATTTCTAAAAGGCAAGGGCTGGGCATAATCGTATCCAACAAAGAATAAAGAACCCGCCAGCAAGCGGGTTCTTTTAATTTTAATTGAATAATTTCGCAACTCATGATGAAATCATGGTTCATCGTAAGTATTAGCAGGGATAAGAATTCTCCTATATCAAGCCATTGACACGCGCGACCGCCTCCTCCCCGAAGACGACTTCCTCCTTCCCCGCTAATTTGTGGTTGATTTTTTCGACAACTAGATCGAGGTGGCTGCCATTGGCAACATAATCAAGATCGTCAGCAGGGACGGTGAGCACAGGGCAGAGGGTGAAGTCTTCAATCCACGATTTGTAAAGATCATTTAACCGGGTGAGATATTCTGGCTTGATCGATCGTTCGTAGTCGCGACCTCGCGAGGCGATGCGGGTTAGCAGTGTGTCTACAGATGCCCGCAGATACACTACCAGATCTGGGGGTGGTAGGAATCGGGTTAGAACGAGATAAAGGTCGCGATAGGTTTGATAATCACGTTCGACTATATTCCCTTGATGGAAGAGGTTGCAGGCAAAGATCTCTGCATCTTCATATACACTGCGGTCCTGAATCGCAGAGGTCGGGTGATCCAATAATTGACGGTGGGCCAGGAGCCGGCGAGTGAGAAAGAAAATTTGAGAGTGGAAAGACCAGGCCGTCATATCGGTGTAGAAATCAGCGAGGTAAGGGTTTTCGCCTTCGGGTTCGTAGAATGGTGCCCAGCCTAAACGATTCGAAAGCAGTTCGACAAGCGTTGATTTGCCAACGCCGATGTTGCCAGCCACAGCGACGAAACGTTTCTTCGCACCACCCTCAATCATCCCGTTCACGCGCCGCTCCTGTCTGCCCAACCTTCGATGAAGGCATCGTTACGATCTAGATAATGTTCCAGGTCATCCATTCTAGAAGAATGCCTTTCTGTAGACATTCCCAGGTTCTCCAGGAGGCGCATCCATTCGGAGTGGTGCTGCTCCAGGTTCTCGGATTGGTTGAGCGCGTGCATTGCTTGCTCCCAGGTGGTGATCATTGGCCATAGGATCGCCTTGGCCTCACCCTTCTCGGCTAATACCTGGAATGCGTTTAGATAGTAATCACGACGGCAAGATGACAGCAGAGGGTCAGGCGAGCTATCACTCGCCTCATCGAAGGTGCGTGCCCAGGCGCCCAGTGTCTCAGGGACGGACCAGTCGTGGAGCGAATCGGCTCCTAAAAGTTGAAGGAAGCCGCCATAGAGCTCAGGGTATTCGAGGGTCTGGGCGGCATCATTCAATTGAAGGCTGAGTCGTCGCCCAGCAACAGGGAATCCTGTAAGGCAGGCAATGGCATTCGCCGCCTCGAGCACAGCTCGACAGTATGTCCGCACCCAGCGGCTTGAGACAGGGAGCAGTGATGCTGATTGTCGGGCGCGATCCAGAAAGGCACGAGCGCGTGCGTGTGTATGGTCCGCTCGGAAGTACTGGCCGCGTGCGCCGGCTTGAGCCCACTCGAGGAAATGCTCCGGATCGTAGAGGAAGATCGGCTCACAAAGAGAAGGACCTAACCACGGGTGAACCCTCAATGCGCTCGGTTTCAGATACAAGTCCTGGGCATGGTGAGCGATATCCAGATGAACCTGCTGGGAAAGTCTCATCATCTCCCGATCGGCAGGGGGCGCGTTTCTGTGTATTAGCACGAGGTCGATGTCGGCGCTGTCGCCAAATTGGGGGTCGCCTCTTGCCAGGCTGCCGATTAGATATCCGGAGAGCACATCGTTTTCAGCACCGCGCCGCTCGGCTTCACGGCGCGCCAGGTCGATCAAAAGTTCACGAGAGATTCTCACGAATCGGACCCCTCTTCGAGGGGAAGCTCTGGCTGGTAGGGGGGGATCCCGAGAGCGGAGTTGATGCGGTTAACGATGTGGGTGAGATGGGGTTTGTGCGCTACAAAGTCTAGCTGTGAACTGTCTATCGTGAGGACCGAATCGCCGGATCTGTTCCCAAAATATGACTCATAAATTTCGTTGAGTGCATGGATATAATCCCGGTCCATGTTTCGCTCGTAGGAGCGATCACGCATCATGATGCGCTGCATCGCGGTGTCGGTATCGACTTTAAGATACACGACCAGGTCAGGGGTTTGAATACGCTCCGCCAGAGCATTATGAACGAGGGTGTACGTGTCAAGCTCGTCGTTTGTAAGGTTCAGATCTGCGAAGAGTGAGTCTTTCTCGAAGGTGTAATCGGCGATCAGATTCCCTTTGGTAAGCGCCGCGGGCACCGACTCTCGCTGTTGTCGGTAGCGGCTGAGAAGGAAGAAGATCTGGGTTTGAAATGCGTAGCGGCCGCGGTCCGCGTAGAAATCTCCGAGAAAAGGATTCTCTTCAAAGATCTCGAGCAGCAATTCCGAATTAAAAGCAGGCTGGAGAAGGCGGGCGAGAGAGGTCTTCCCAACGCCGATTACACCTTCGATTGCCAGATACATATCGTAATCTCAGATTCCTGATTGGAGGTGATGTTCTTCGCTGCCCAAGGATACTTGCCTTCAAACGAGGATGCAACTCTCAGGGGGTTAATTCTAGGTAAGGAAACGTTTTCTACCCAGCACATTCGTAAAAGTGAGTGCGGAGAAGCCGTTGCGGCGGTGCAGATCCTGCCTCCGATCGGATCTCTTTAATATGAAAAGGAGACAGGATAGGAGAACTAAGCTGGGCTCTTGTGAAAAGCCTAGGGCTCAAAGCGGAATTGGAGACAGTAGTGGTGGTGGATGTTGCTCACCCAGGCGTTGCCCATGCCGTAGGGCGCGAGGGGAATGTTATCCTGCACCCAAATGCGCTCATCTTTTAGCGTGTACACCTCGGCGAGATTGCGAGCCACATCCCAAGCTAACGGGTAGATTTTCCCTTTCTTCTTAACGTTCTTCAATATCACGGTCAAGTATGAACGAGGTCGCAGGTAGGATTTAAGGTCGGTGTAGATCTGGACCAGACGATCAAGAAATTCATCATAGTCAGCGACGTTTCCCAGGTCGGCAGAGTCGTCGGAGTAGGTTACATCAAGTTCAGAAGAATCCCGCCGGCGCTGTTGGGTCTCAGCCCCACGCGCGTGGAGCATATCCCAATACGGGGGAGAAGTCAGGACATAATCGATCTGGGGCAGATTGAAGGACTGGAGATCGGCCGCATCACCGGTGAGAACTTTGACGTGCAGCTCGCTGGCAGGCGGCCCCAAGAGCTCGCGCTCTTCGTCGACCAGCTCTCGTGCGATTTCAGCATAAGCGGGGTTTAACTCCAATCCGAACCCACTTCTTCCGCTTCGTAAGCAGGCCAGCAGCGTCGAGCCAGTCCCAACCATAGGGTCGAAGACCATCTGTCCGCTCTTTGTGAAGAATTCGATAAACTCCTGGGCGAGTGTCTCTGGAAATTTCGCGGGATGGCGAAGGACGTCTTTACGTCTGGGAGGGGGATTGTGACTGAACCAGGATTTCTGGAATTTGATCCAATCCTTTGGGGATAAGTCGTTCATGCGGTTGCGAAACTCTCTTTTTTTTGCCATTTATCGACGCTCAAGGTGTTGGTGTGTGTGTTGGGGTTGGCGTGGGCAACAGCGTGCGGACAATGAAGTCATCGAAGGAAGCGGTTGTCTGTCCACCACGGCGGGCGCGAACGAACAAGCCCAGCCCTCCCCAGCGCAGCCCAGGATCGCGCGCGGTAAAAACCTCCTCACCGTTGAGGAAGAAGCGGAAGCGCTCGCCCTCGGCGATGACTCCCAGGCGGTTGTCGACGAGCAGTCCGGGAATTAAGGCGTTGGTTATTGTCTTGGGGATGACAGCAACTTCAGAACCCTCAGAGATACGCGTCACGCGAGCTTCCCCCTTGCAGGTCAGGGTAAAACGGTAGTGTCCACCTGAAGGGTCAACGCGGAACATCAAACCGAACTCATCATCATCCGTGCATAACACCGCTTGAACCACTACCTCGACATAACCGTCCGTGAATTCTTTAACAGGGCTTAGTGCGGTGTAGAAAGCGTTTGCCTGCCGGACGGACAGGCTGAAGCGACCGTCATATAAACTCGATCCACCGACGTTTGAATGCAAATGTACCCAGCCTAGATCCTGGCTGAAGTCATCGTGGAATAGGATCGGTCCCAAACCTGAGGCGATATCAGGCGTGGGGGATGGTGTGGGTTCGGGTGTCAATGTTGGCGAAGGGACCAATGTGGGGAAGAAGACAGTGGGTGTGGGTGCAGGGGGTGTTGGCACTGGGGTGAACGTGGGCGCGGGTCTTGCGCTAACGCAGGATGATAGGAGTAATCCGCAAGCGGTAACGTAAACTGCTGTAAATCGGGATCGCTTGCTTCCGTCCCCCCTGTTGCCGATGAGATTGCCCATCCTTCTTCCCTTAATGGCAGGTTGGTTTGCATGAGGATACAACAATCTGAGGGATTGTGGGAAATCTAGCGGCTAGGAGAACAAGCGCTATCTGTCAGGGATTTAGATACCAAAGCTTGAAATCGTCGAAGTAGACCGTCAAACCCGGGGTGGATGCGGCATCGGAGAAGAGGCCGAAGTTCCCTTTGAAGAAGGAGTTATCTTCAATTGAGTCTAAGACCTCGCCGTTCGCAAGGACGGTCAAGGTTGTGCCCCGGGCGAGGATTCCGAGTACATTCGTTGTATCCGATCCGGAGAGGATCAAATCACTGGGGGTCCATTCGAGCAGATTCTGTACCGTGCCGGCAAAAAGTTTGCGTATTCGATAAGATCCGTCGCAAGAGAATTCGAGTGTGTATCCGCTGTCTCGGTTTTCCGGCTCAACCCTAACGGCCAGCCCGATGGCGTCTTTGCCGGAACACTCTCCGACTTCAGCGGTCACTTCGACGTAGAGTTCCCCGGCGTCGACATCCGGTATGGTTGTGCTCCACCATAAGAACTTGTCTGTCAGGAAATCTGTGGCCCGCAGACGCCCATCCTCCCAAACGTTCATTGCCCCATCAAAATTAGGACCGACCCAGGTCAGGTTGGATGAGAAATCGTCCCAATAGTGAGGCGCAGCGAGGTTGATCCCGTAACGCGGATCATCAGGCGAAAGAGGTGGCGGGGTTGGTGTGATCGTCAGTTCGGTTGTTGGTGTTATGGTGATGAGCGCAGTGGGTGTGGTGATATTCGTTGCGCTGGGAGGAGCTGTCGCCGACGGTAGTGTGTTAACCAGAGCGGAGTCCATGGTCTGGGTGGTGTCAACTGGCAGCTCGCGCACAGGGGCCGGCCGGGTGCAAGCCCCGGCCAGCCAGATAATTACCACGAGGGGTCCAAGCCTTTGCGACAATCTCACGGAATCCAGGGGATATGCCAGAATGCGAAATCGTCGAAGCTAGCAGTCAAAGGGTAGGTTACTTGTGAACGGACATAGGCGGCAAAATAACCGAAGCTGGACAGCATGCCTGAGTCCCAATAATCGGTCACCTGGAACCCATTAATGAATAGGTAAAACTTCCCGTCGTACCCATAGATTCCAAGGCGATTGGTCACTCCGGGACCGGTGAGAATAGCGTCGGAGGGTGTCCAGTCGATAAGAGTGCGGGAGTTCCCCGGGGACAAGCGGATAAAACGCCATGCGCCGTCACAAGAGACCTCGAAAGTGTATCCGCTGGGGGTTATGTCGGGTTCAATCCGAATGACCAGCCCGACTGCGTCCCGTGCCATGCAGTCACCATTTGTGGCAGAAATTTCGGCATAGACCCGTCCGGATTCGACAAAGGTGTAAGACCACCAAATAGCGGTGTTCAGTGCATCGAAATCGGTTCCGATGAGTTTCCCATCTACAACTTCATACGATGCAATACCTTCCGTTAAGTATTCGTACCAAGTATCCGGATTGTTGAAGTAGTCAATATGATCCGGGTTGGTCAGGTCGAGGATGTTTCGCGGGTCATCCGGATCGCTGATAACAAACGGAGTGGGAGTTGGCTCGAGGGTGAGACGCTGAACCGCGCTTGTCGGTGTGGCTGCGGGAGCATCAACAGCCGGAGCTGCAACCTCGGGAGGCTCAGTCGGCAGCACTGCCGCGGGTTGCTCATCGGCAGGTTCGACAGGTGCTACATCAGGGGGCGGTGCTTCTTGCCCGCGGCGAACAAGTGCAGAGATGCCGAGGTATGCGAGCGTAATCACCAGCAGTGTGGA